>JBDTLY010000040.1:0-13441 GCA_039934535.1 Casimicrobiaceae bacterium
AGGAAATTGACGAGGCTGTCGTGCAGCCCGCGAAAGCTCGCCCCCGGATTGAGCGTGATGTACGGAATCTGCAGCGAGCGCAGCGTCTGTGCAATGACGTCGCTGCCGAATTGCGGCGAGGCCGCCGGCGTGCCAGCGGGCTTTTCGATCATCAACGCGGCGGGATCTGGATCAGCTCGGCGAGCTGCTCCTTCGAAAGCTGTGTCGCGGTGAACTTGAGCGCGACGGCATCGGGCACGACCGTGTCGAGCCCCACGACCCGGTCAGGGTCGACCGATGCCTTGGGAAAGAAGTCGTCGCGGGTGCGTTTGGCCATCTCGATCGGGATGCCGACAAACTCGGCGTAGGTCTTGAGCGCGGCGGGGTCGCTCGAATACATCCAGTCGATCGTTTCCCGATACGCCTTCATGTAACGATCGATGACAGCCTTGCGCGTGGCGAGCGTCTGCGTGTTGGTGATATTGACGCGCACGGTTTGCCCCTTGAACGCGGCGGCATCGTTCCCCGAGGCGATCACGCGGATCTTGCCCTCGTCGAGCTGCTTGAGGCCGAACGGCGGCGCCGACCAGCCGATGTCGATCTGCCCGGACATGACCTGCGTGAGGGTCGGCGCGGGTCCCCCCGTCGCGGTGGGCTTTGCCTTGAGGTCGTACTGCTTCATGAATGCCGAGACAATGCCGTGGGTCGACGAGCCGTTGGTCGAGTAGGCAATCGTCTTGCCGTCGGTGTCCTTCAGCGACTTGATCGTCGAGTCTGCCGGCACGTACCAGTAGAGGTCGGAAGCACCCGTCGTCTCTGCGCTGATGATGCGCACCGGCGCGCCTTTCGAGTAGGCGGAAAGCGCACCCATGATGCCACCGGCGATGCCGAGGTCGGCACTGCCCGAAATCACCGCCTGCTGTGTTTCGCCGGCACCTTGCGTCCACAGGATCTCGAGGACGATGCCATGCTTCTTGAAGATGCCGGCGCGCTGGCCGACCTCCGATATCGAGGTGTCCCAGTTGCCGCGCTGGCCGGCGGCGAGCTTGAGGGTGTCCTGCGCGAGGGCCGATTGCGCAGCGATACCAATTGCCAGAATTGCGAGGGCTTTGCCAAGGTGCTTGCACGATTTCATCGATGCCTCCTCCTGTTTTGCCGCGCAGTGTGGCGTCCTCCGCCCGGCGCCGTCAACCCGTGCCTCCGCTAGCGTGTCCCCGAGGCTTCCTGCGCCCGTTCTTCCTCCGCGGCACCGAGCGTCCTCCAGTCGGTCGCCTTCGGCACGATGCCCTCGAACGAACGCAGCTTCACGTGCGGGATCGGCTGCGGTCCGGCGGGGGCCGCCATCTTGCCGTCGCGCACCGCGCGCGCCGCTTCTACCATGATGCGGCGGAAGTGCACGATGGCGACGTCGCTCACCCCCAGCCGTTCGCGCGAGCGGTCGGCGATTCCGCCCATCGACTCCCACATCGCCATGTCCTGGTTGGGAATGCCGACGATCCCCGTGTGGCTGCCGTCCTTCATCGCTTCCCGGTCCTGCAGGTAATCGTTGTCCTTCGTTCGGAGGCTGCGAAATTCCGTATCGAGGTCGACGCCGACGCGCGCGCCGCAGAACTCGCGCCAGGCCTCCTGGTCGATCCCCTCGCCGTCGCTCCACGCGATGAAATAGAACATCGTGTGCGTGTCGTCAAGCGGGATATTGAGGATCGAGAGGTTGTAGCTGGCGTTGGGCGGGATCAGCACCGTGAACGGGGCGACGAACAGCGTGATGCGCAGGTAGTCGTGCGTGTCCGCGCGTTGGATCGGATGCCGGATCGCGACGTAGCGGAAGCCGAAGGGGGTCCGGTGGACATGAAGCCGCGGCGCCTTGTCGGTCGACGGACGAAGCCATTCCTTCGCTGTCGCGCCGGCGCGTTCAACTTTGGCGGGCACCATGTCCGTCGAATGCAGGCTCGAGCTGTGCGCCGAATCGATCGCGCCTTCGAGCACCTGCGCCCAGTTGCAGTTCACGCGGATCTTGACGACGCTGGTGCGGATGCCGGGAGAGGGCGCCCACGCGGGCGGCTCGAATTCGCGCGGCGCCGCCGGATCGCCCATCCACACCCAGACGAAGCCGCCGGCCTCGCGGCATGGATAAGTGCGGTGCTTCAGGCGCTGTTCCGAGCCGCTGCCGGGCGGCTCGGAGGGGCGGTCGACGATCGTGCCTGCGACGTCGATCTTCCAGCCGTGATACAGGCAACGGAGGCCGCATTCCTCGTTGCGACCAAGCGCCAGCGACGCGCGGCGGTGCGGGCAATGCTCGTCCAGCACGCCGAGGCGACCGGCCGAATCGCGAAACGCCACCAGTTCCTCGCCGAGGAGGCGGATGCGCACCGGCTTGCCGTCGGGTTCCGCGACCTCCTCGGACAGGCAGGCCGGAATCCAGTGGGCGCGCATGAGGCGGCCCATTGGCGCGTCGCCTTCGACCCGGGTGAGCAGGTCGTTGTCTTCGCTGGAAAGCATGACTCCTCCGTCCGCCTTTCGGTGCGCCGCTGTTGCCGGCTCGGGCTTCGCGGGCATACCATTAGATCTCTAAGTAACGATACTCATTTCGATGGACGATGTCGAGAGGGTCCGAGAACCTTGAGCCCGCGCCGCCTCAACGTCGGCGTGGCCGGCCTCGGCCGCGCGTTCACGCTGATGCTGCCGACGTTGGTGGCCGATCCGCGCATCCGCCTGGTCGCGGCCGCGGATCCGCGTGGCGAGGCCACCGCGCGGTTTGCCGCCGAGTTCGGCGCGCGGGCGCACGGCAGCATCGAGGCGTTGTGCGCCGACCCCGAGGTCGAGGTCGTCTATGTCGCCACCCCGCACGGTCTGCACGCCGCGCACGTCGCCGCGGCGGCGGCGCAAGGAAAGCACGTGTTGGTCGAGAAGCCGATGGCCGTCACGCTGGCCGAATGCCGCGCGATGAACGACGCCGTGGACCGCGCCGGCGTGCGCATGGTCGTCGGCCACAGCCACAGCTTCGACGCACCCATCGCGCGCGCGCGCGAACTCATTGCCAGCGGTTCGTTCGGCGCCGTGAAGATGATCCACGCGCAGTACTACACCGATTTCCTCTACCGGCTGCGCCGTCCCGAGGAACTCGACACGGAACGGGGAGGCGGGGTCGTCTTCAGCCAGGCCGCGCATCAGGTCGACATCGTGCGCTTGCTCGGCGGCGGCATGGTGACGGGCGTGCGGGCGCTGACCGGCAACTGGGATCCGGCGCGGCCGACCGAAGGCGCGTACGCGGCGTTGCTCACGTTCGCGGATGGCGCGTTTGCGTCGCTCGTCTACAGCGGGTACGGCCGCTTCGATGGCGACGCGCTTTGCGGCGGATTTTCGGAACTGGGTATTCACAAGGGCCCGGGCAGCTACGGCGCGGCGCGTGCGCGCCTTGCGCAGTGCGCCAGCTCGGACGCCGAGGCGGCGGCGAAGGCGGCGCGCAACTATGGCGGTGCGGCGGAAGTTGCCGCGCCCGGACGCGCCGGTGCGGCCGGTGTCGCGCACCAGCACTTCGGCCTCGTCATCGTGTCGTGCGAGCGCGCCGACCTGCGCCCGCTGCCGGAGGGCGTGCTGGTCTGCCGCGATGACGCGGCGGTCGTGGAGCCGTTGCCGCCGACAGATATTCCGCGGAAGGAAGTCATCGACGAGCTTTACGCCGCCGTGGTTGACGGGATTGCGCCGCTGCATGACGGACGCTGGGGCATGGCGACCCACGAAGTGTGCCTCGCGATGCTGGCCTCCGCGCGCGAGCAACGCGACATCCCACTCCACGCGCAAGTCGCGGTGCGCGATCGGCCGCCCGCATGAAGACGACGCCGACACTCCCGCCGACGACGCGCGCGCACGCTTCGGAATCCGACGTCCAGCGCATCCTGCGCCACTGGCACGAGCGCGTGCCCCACGACCGGCTCGCGCACCTGGTCAAGGACGCGATCCGGATGCTCGATCGCGCGCTGCAGATGCGCCTCGCGGAGCATGGCGTGTCGATCGGCCACTGGCGCATCCTTCGTTCGCTGTGGGTCGCCGACGGATTGACGCAGCGCGAGCTGTCCCACGAAGTCGGATTGATGGAGCCGACGACGTTCGCCGCGCTGAAGGCGATGGAGACGCTGGGCTATGTCGTGCGGCGTCCGGTGGCGGGCGACCGCCGCAAGAAGCACGTCTTCCTGACGCCGCGGGGCCGCTCACTCGAGCGGCGGCTGGTGCCGCTGGCCACGGAAATCAACGCGATCGCGGTGCGCGGCGTGGCGGGCGGCGACGTCGCCGCCGCCCGGCGGACGCTGCTCGCGATCCTCGACGATCTCGCCGCCGACGAAGCCCGCGACAGCGACGGGCGACGGCGGATTCCCTCGACCCGCGAGCTCGGCCGCCGGGTCGGGCAGGCGGCGAACGCCAATGGCCGTATTCCCCGGAGACCTTGATGCCCGACTTGCGCCTGACGCTGGCCTGCTGGAACTACGATCGCACGCGCGGTCTTGCCGACGGCAGCGTTCGCCCTGAAGGCATCGACCTCAATTACCTCGGGCTCGAGGTCGAGGAAACGTTCTTCCGGATGCTGCGGCACCAGGAGTTCGACGTCGCGGAGATGTCGCTGTCGTCGTATACGGTGACGCTGTCGCGCGACGACCCGCCCTTTGTCGCGCTGCCCGTGTTCCCGTCGCGGATGTTCCGCCACTCGTGCATCTTCGTTTCGGCGAAGAGCGGGATCCGCGAGCCCAAGGACCTCGCGGGACGCCGGATCGGGGTTCCCGAATACCAGATGACGGCGCCGGTGTGGATCCGGGGCATCCTGCAGGACGAATACGGCGTCGACCCGGCAAGCGTCGACTACGTCACGGGAGGTGTGGAGGAAACCGGGCGCGACGAGAAGATCAAGCTCGACCTGCCGGCGCGCATCCGAGTCACGCCGATCGGCGCGACGCAGACGCTTTCGCAGATGCTGGCGGACGGCGAGATCGACGCGCTTTACACCGCGCGGACGCCGTCGACGTTCACGACGCGCCCGGGCGCCGTCCGGCGGCTGTTCGAGGATTACATGACCGCCGAGCGCGATTACCATCGGCGGACGCGCATGTTTCCGATCATGCACACGGTGGTCATCCGCCGCGACATTTATCGCGCGCACCCGTGGATCGCGCAGGCGCTGTGCAAGGCGTTTGCCGAAGCGAAGCGCCGCGCCCGGGCGGATCTCGACGCCACGAATGCGCTCGCGACGATGCTGCCGTGGCAGATCGCTCACGTCGAGGAAGCGCGGCGGGAGCTGGGTGACGACTGGTGGCCCTATGGCCTCCCGGCGAACCGCGCCGTGCTCGACACGTTCCTGCGCTACCACCACGAGCAGGGACTGTCGAAGCGCCGTTTGGCGCCCGAGGAGCTGTTCGCGCCGGAAACGCGGGAAGCGTTCCGCATCTGAGCCGATCAGCGTCGCTCAACCCTCCGGCGTGATCTCGCTTTCGTGCCATCGGGAAAGGGCCGCGTTCGAGGCCCACACCGTCAGCGCGAACAGAACCACACCGCAGAGCGTGATCAGCACCAGCGCCGCGAAGAGGCGCGGAATGTTGAGCTGGATGCCGGCGAGCAGGATCTGGTAGGCGAGCCCCGCGCCCTGGCCGCCCGTTCCGGCGACGAATTCGGCGACGACCGCGCCGATCAACGCGAGCCCGCTCGAGATGCGCAGGCCGCCGAAGAAGTAGGGCAGCGCGCCCGGCACGCGCAACCGCCACAGCACCTGCCAGCGGGTCGCCCGGCACATGCGGAAGAGGTTCAGGAGGCCCGGGTCGACGCTGCGCAAACCGAGCGTCGTGTTGGAAATGATCGGGAAGATCGCAACCACGACGGCGCACACGACGAGCGCGATCCGCGTGTCCTTGACCCAGATGATGATGAGCGGCGCGATGGCGACGATCGGCGTCACCTGCAGCAGCACCGCGTAGGGGAAGAAGCTCATCTCGATCCAGCGACTTTGCACAAACACGAGCGCGACGGCGACGCCGAGCACGATCGAGATGGCCAACGCTGTCAGTGCAATGCCGAGCGTCACGCCGAGCGAATCGACGAGCAGCGCGTGGTCGACGATGAGCGTGCGCAGCACGGCGAGTGGCGACGGCACGAGGTAGGGCGGAACGTCGTACGCGACGACGAGTCCCTGCCACAGCGCGAGCGCGACGAAGGCGACAAGCGCCGGCGCGGCGATGCGCATCACGCGAGTCCCGGCCGGTTCGCCGCCGCGGTTCATGGCTGCGCGCCGACCGCCGCAACCTGCTCTGAAAGCCGTCGGCAGTACTTCGCGAATTCCGGCGTCACGCGAAAATCGTCGGTGCGCGGATACGGGGCGTCGATGGCAAGCTCGTCGACGATCCGGCCCGGCCGCGATCCCATGACGGCAACGCGGGTCGACAGGAACACCGCTTCGACGATGCTGTGGGTGACGAACACGACGCTGAGGCCGCGCGCGGCCCAAAGCGCGAGCAATTCGGTGTCGAGCCGCTGGCGGGTGAATTCGTCAAGAGCACCGAACGGCTCGTCCATCAGCAGCAGGTCGGGCGCGGCGACGAGCGCGCGCGCGATCGACGCGCGCATCTGCATGCCGCCGGAAAGCTCGCGCGGGAAGTGCCGTGCAAAGCCTTCGAGGCCCACGAGGTCGATCGCGGAAGCGACGTCATGGTCCGCGTTGGCGCGCGGAACGCCGGCAAGATCGAGGGGCAGGCGGACGTTCGTGGCGACGCGCGCCCATGGCATCAGCGTCGGCGACTGGAAGACCATTGCCAGCCGGCGCCCGGGACCGCCGGTCGCTTCGAAACCGCCGCCCCACCAGCGCAATGCGCCACCGTCCGGCGCGATGAGACCTGACATCAGGTTGAGCAGCGTCGTCTTGCCGCAACCGGAGGGGCCGAGCAGCGTCAGGAATTCGCCGCGGCGAACGGCGAGGTCGACCGCGGCGAGCGCCTGCGTGCCCGTCGCGTACGTCTTGCGCGCGCCCGCGACTTCGACGACCGGCGCGTCCGCGACCGCCATGGGCGAGGTCAGGGCAGGACCTTTACGTCCTTGACGATGCCGAGCGTGTAGGCCTTTCCGTAGTCCACACCGGGCTTGGTCAGCGACGCGTCGCGCAGGAAGTCGATCGTGCTCGTCCAGCGCGCATCCGTCATCGTGAGGAGGCCGCGTGTCGCGGCATCGCCGCTCGCGACGATCGCGTATTCCTTGAGCTTGCGATGGCTGTAGGCGAGGAGGTCGTCCGACATCTCGGGGTTGTCGCGCTTGATGAGCGCGTTGCCCGGTGCGGGATTGGCGAGATAGCTCTTCCAGCCTTCGGCGGACGCGCGCACGAAGCGCGCGAGCGTATCGCCGCGCTTGTCGAGCGTGGCGCGGGTGACGACGAGCGTTTCGGCGTAGGGCGGGTATCCGAGGTCGGCGAGCAGGAACACGACCGGCTTCACGCCGCCCTTTTCGATCGAAAAGGGCTCGGAGGTGGCGAAGCCCTGCTGCGAGAGCGTGGGATCCACGAGGAACGGCTGTACGGAAAAACCGTACGGGCGCTTTTGGTCGTCAGTGAACCCGTAGCGCTTTTTCAGCCACGGCCAGAATGTCGTGTTGCTCGCGGCGCCGATGGCGATCGGCTTGCCCTTGAGGTCGGCGAGGCTCGCGACGCCCGGATGGGCGATGATCGCCGCGGGGTTCTTCTGGAACGTAGCGGCAATCGCGGTGAGCGGAACGCCCTGCTCGACGGCCGAGACCACCTGCAATGCGTCGCCCATCACGACGTCGAGCTGGCCGGCGGCGAGAAGCTGCAGGCCGTTGACCTGCGGCCCGCCCATCTTGATCGTCACGTCGAGGCCGTATTTCTTGTAGGTGCCCTCGGCGAGCGCCTGATAGAAGCCGCCGTGCTCGGCTTCGGCGAACCAGTCGGTGGCGAAGACGATGCGCTCAGGCGATTGCGCGAAGGAGGCGCCGCAGGCGGCGAGGGTGGCCGCCCAAAGAAGTCGCATTGCCGTTCGGATCATCGTAAATTCCTCATTTCTTGCGCAGCCACGGCGCCAGCACCTTCCACATCGGCGACGCATGGATGCGCTCGATCTCGCTCATCCGGTCGGTTGCCAGTATCTCCGCGTGGCTCAATCCGGCGCGCAGCTTGCCGATCTCGTCGCGCAGTCTCGTATTTTCCCCATCACGCTCCGCGAGCAATTTCTCCGCGCGCGCGAGCGCCACGCGCAAGTCCGCGATGGCGGCCTCGCGGTCCTCGGCAAGCGTTTCGACCTCGCCGAGCCGGACCCGGAGGCGCGATTTTTCATCCGCATGCTCCGCCAGCACGCTCGCGGCCTCGTCGCTGCCGTGCGCGATCCGCGCGGTGTCGATGGCGTCGCGCAGCGTCCCCGCCGGATCGGCGGTCACGAACGCCCGCACCCTGGGCAGATAGTCGGGGTGCAGCACCAGCATGGTCTCGTGCGCGGCTTTCGTGCGCTCGGACCGCTCGCCGGCAAAGCTCACGGCGCCTTCGTGAAACACGAACACGTCGCCAGCGAGCACGTTGCGCCAGCCGGCGGCGCGCGCGCGCAGGCAGAAGTCGTTTTCCTCGCCGTAGCCGCGGCCGAAGCGCTCGGAATCGAAGGCACCCACCTGGTCGAGGCAGGCACGGCGGATGTAGAGACAGGACCCGACCCCCGTGGGCAGGTCGACGCTTTTCCCCGCGTTGACGGTGGCGCACAGGCGATCGAGCGCGGCGAGCCCCAGCGTTCCCGGCACGCCGCCGGTCCAGCCGGAAAAGGGATACGAGCAGATCGTCGCGTTGTTGGAAAAAGGAGTCGCGGTGCCGATGTCGGCATGCGCATGGACGCAGCGCGCAAGCCGCGCCAGCCAGTCGTTGGCGACCTCGGTGTCGCTGTTCAGCAGCACGACGTCGCGATCGGCATGCAGCGCCATCCCGCGATTGACCGATTGCACGAAACCGAGGTTGCGCGCGTTGCGCACCAGCGTGATCCTGTTTTCCGCGGCAAGCCGGTCGAGATGGCGCGCGATGTCCGGTTCCGGCGTCGCATCGTCGACCACAATCGCTTCAAAGGCCGCGTGGGAGCCCGCCGCCAGCACGCTGTCGAGGCAGCGCCGCGTCGCCGCGAGGCCCTTGTGCACGGGCACGATGACGTCGATCACGTCCATTGGCTACGGGCGCCTGCCGGGGAGCCGGCGCGTGACGCCGCGCAGGCCCTCGCGCTTCCACATTCGGTAGAGCCGCTCGCGCAACGGCCTGCCGGCGCGCGGCGACATCATGAGCAGCGAGAGGCGGATCATTGCGTCGAAGGATACGCGAGAATGGAGGGGCGGCAGGTGGGCCGGGTCGAAGTCCGCGTGCGCGGAGAACAGTTGCGGATACTGCAGCCGTCCTTGCGTTTTGCACCAGGCGAGAAAGGTCGGGTGGCCGGCGGCTGCATCGTAGGGATCCGGGTAGGCCATCTGCAAATCGCTGCTCTCGCGGTAGAGCCAGCGGTGCGCCGGCTCGACCGGCGTGCCGTCGGAAAAGCGGCCGAACGCCCACGGCCACTGGCTGATCGGATCGTTGTCGGCGACCTCGATTTCGCGCGCATACCATGCGATGAGCTTCTGCACCGCCGGGCTGGCGGAGGCGTTCTTGACCGCCATGATGCGGTGCGCGCCGCTGTCGAAGCCGGTGAAGTGGTAGAAGCCGAGCGGCTCGCCGTCGACTTTGAAGCCGGACTCGAAATCGCCGCTCATGCGCCGGGTCGTGAGGTTCCAGGTGGCGACGTTGTGGCGCGGGCTCTTCTGGATCGCGACGCCGTCGAAGAACACTGGCGCGAAATTGAGCCACTTCTGGTCGGTGAAGAGGCCGTTCGCGACCTCGGCGCGGCAAAAGTATTGCGTTCGCAGCGCCCACCAATCGGCGAAGCGGCGGCCCTCTACCGTGTTGCGCACGCCGATGAAGCCGAGATTGAAGATGCCGTGCTTGAGGCTCGCGACCTCGTTGTCGAGGATCGCTTCGAGGCTCTCCTCGGGCTTCGTCTGATGAGGCGTCAGCGCGAGATTCGACGTGGCGAGCGAGGCCAGGATGTCGTCGACGCGCGAGAACAGCACCATGTCCGGGTCGAAGTAGAGCACCGTCGCGCAATCCGGAAGCGCGAGCAGCCGCTTCAAGGCGAACGGCTTGATCGCCGTGGACAGCTCGACGATGCTGTGCGTGAAACTCCACGGCCGCCAATCCGGGATGCCGAGGCCGGCGATGTCGAGGATCGAATCGAACGGCTCGCCTTCGGCCTCGAGCCAGTCGGGGCGCTCGTCGGCAAGCGCCAGGTGGATCACGGCCTCCGGGTGATATTTCCGCAGCGAATGGCACAGGATGCGCACCTTCGGCAGGTAGTTCACCGCGGCGCACGTGAAGATGTGCAGCGTGTCGGGCATTCGGTGCTTGGTCAGGCGAGCGCGGCTTCGCGCGCCGCGAGCTCGCCGTGCAGGTGGACCATGGCCGAGAGGGCGGCACCGGCGTCGACGGTGGCGGCGAGCCGGCCGAGGTCGTAGCCGCGCAAGCGCTCGCCCGGCGCGCCGAGATCGAAGGCGACGATCGGCATGCGCAGCAGTATCGCTTCCTCGATCACGTAGGAAAATGTCTCCGGGCAGATCGACGGAAACAGGATCATGTTGATGCGATGCAACTCGATGAGATCGACGAGGCCCTCGCGCTGGTAGGGGCCGGTCACGGCGAGCCGGCTCGACTTCAGCGCAAGGTCCAGCGTGCCGATCACCACGACGCGCGACGCCGGCTGCTCGCGCTCGAGACGGGACAGCACGTCCTGCACGATCAGCGCGCCCTTTTGCACGCTGATGTGGCCGACGATCCCGATCACCAGCGGATCGGCATGACGCAGGCCCGGCAGGCGCGACGGATGAAAGCCGACCGTGTGCGGCACAACGGTAACACGCGCGGGGTCGAGCCCCGGATGGCCGCGCAGCAGCAGCGCGCGCGTCGACCCGGAAAAGCAGCGCACTTCGTCGGCCGCGGCGAGGCATTGGCCCCACGACGCGCGCCAGGCCGGGATCGTGGTCGGCGGGGACAGCGCGACGTAGCTCGCCCGGTGGCGCGGCAGGCAGCGGCTGCATTCGCCGAGGTCGGGAATGCCGCAGTATCGGCCCTCGGCATTGAGCAGCACGAACGACGGGCAGACCGCGAAATAATCGTGAGCGGTGACGGTGAGGCGCATCGACGGATGCTCCGTGCGCGTCCGCGCCGCCCATTCCGCGAACAGCAGCGGGTCGTCGAACGAGACCGTGCTGTTGACGATGACCTCGGCGATTGGGCGTCGTTCGAACAGCGGCTCCAGCGCCAGGAACGACGAGATCCGGTATTGGGTTTCCGGCGCGTCCTTCGCGTGCAGCGAGAGCCGATAGTCGAGCGTGGGCAGGTTGTAGCTGCAAAGCAGGATCGCGGAACCGGCGGCCACGTGCTCGGCGATAACATTCCGGCGGTAAAGATTCGCGCCGCCGCCCATGTTGTGGTCGAAGATGACCGTGACGGGTCGGCCGGCGGGAAACTGCGGAAGCAGCGTGAGCTCGATGCCGATGTCGTCGAGCGACGGCGCCGTGTAATTCTGCGAGCGGGCGCGGCGGAGGATCCCGCGCACGTCGCCATGCTTCAGGCGTCGCCAGACCGCGGCGGCGACCCATCGCAGCGTTTGCCACTTCCGCGCGCGGGGATCGTCGCGTTGAAGCGATCCGCTGATGTCGACCGCGTCGCTGCCGCCACCCACATACGCGATTTCGAGGACGAGTCTCCCGATCGGCGCGCGATCCGCGTAGCCGGTGACCATGAACCCGGAGAACTTCGCGTTGACGAGGTCCGGGAAGGCGGCCGCGACGTCGTCGCGCGTGCGTCCTGTGCTCGCGGAAAGCGCTCGCTCCCAGGCGTCGCCCGACACGCGCAGCGTTATGGATTGAATTTCGCGCACCGGATGGGCGATCCAGCCCCAGCCGAAGAGGCGCTTGCCGCGCACTTCCAGGCGATCGATCCCATAGCGGAGCTCGGGCGCGGCCGGCGTCGACATCGGGGGCGGGTCAGGGCGCTGGCACCGGGCGCTGCGGCGGACCGTCGTAGGTCGGGATGTACTGGCGCGGGATCGGGCCCTTGTTGCGGCCGCCTTGTTGCATCTGTTCCCACGCGTGCGCCAGGATGCCCACCGACCGGGAGATGCAGAAAAGCCCGCGCGCCAGCGGCGCCGGGAAGCCGAGCTCGGCATAGATCACCGCCGTGGCGCCGTCGATGTTCATCGGAATGCGGCGCCCCTTCTGCTTTTCCAGTGCGATCTCGATCAGGCGGGCGACCTGCGCGAAGCGCCCGGAGACGACACCCTCGGCGGCGGCACGGTCGACGAGCTCGAGCAGCGGTTTCGAGCGCGGATCGATCGGGTGAAAGCGATGTCCGAAGCCGGGAATGATCTTGCCGTGCTGCGCGGTGAACGCAGCGAGCGCCGCCTCCACGGCCGCCTCCTCGCCGGCGCCGGCATCGATCCGCTTCGCGACGTCGTGGAAGAGCTCGACCGCCTGCTCGCCCGCGCCGCCGTGCACGTCGCCCAACACATTGATCGCGGACGCCATCGCGTTGTTGAGGCCGACGCCGCAGGTCGTGGCCATGCGCGAGATCGCGATGCTCGGCGCCTGCGGGCCATGATCGACGGCTGACATGAGCACGGCATCGAGCAGCGCCGCCTGGCGCGGGTCGGGCAGCTCGCCGCGCGTCATGAGCCAGATCATCTGCGAAAAGCTGACCCGCCCGATCATGTCCTCGATCGGATACCCGCGGTACCGGATGACGCCGGGCTTCATTTCGATGATGCTGGTGCGCCACCAGTCGCGCATGGCTTGCTCGGCATCGAGCTTCGGTTTGTCGGTCATTGCGCGCCTTTCGTTCTCAGAATTTCGAATTCGATGACGCGGCGGAGCTCGGACTTCCTCTCAGGTTCGTTGGCGTCAGCGGCGCTTGGGCACGACTTTGCGCAGGATCGAGCGCATCAGTCCCAGCAGCGAACTCCCGGTCACCATGCCCAGTATGTAAATCAGAATGATCAGAATAGAGATCGGAAGCGTAAAGCTCATCGATAGGAACGAAACCGTGACCGTGTCGAGGTTCTGCACCTTGAACAGCAGCACGGCCACCGTGACGAGCACGATCAATGCGATGTAGACGAATCTCATGCTGGAACTCCCCATGGTTGCCGCCGCGCCGGCGGCGCGAGATTAAAGCGATCCGACGGCGGAGCCTAGCGCAATGACGGCGACGAGTGCAAGCACGGCGCCGCCGACGCCGCCACGCTAGCGCCAGAAGTACGGTGCCGGGAGCGCGGTGCCCGTGATTTCCTGGCGCGCCACGTCCCAGAAATCGCGCACCTTCGCCTTGACCTGCGCGGTTTCGCGGCCGAGCACCTTGTAGACGAGCCCGGCATCA
>JBDTLY010000041.1:0-13388 GCA_039934535.1 Casimicrobiaceae bacterium
CCAGCGATGGAGGTCGAACAGGTCGTCGTGCCGCGTGATGAGCCCGTCGCGAAACGCGAACGTCGCGTCGATCTTGTTCTCGACGGTGCGGCCCGTCGCCGAGTACGTGTAGGTCGCGTCCCAATGCGCGCGCCCGATCGTGGCGTCGGCTTCGATCTCCGACGCCATCACGTGGAGGTCCTTGCCGCGGGCGCACAGCATCCGCCACATCGCCGCGACACCCGCCGCGTCGAGCTCCTGGAACACGGGATCGGAAAACGTCGCGTCCGGTGCGTAGCACGCGATCATCGCCTCCGCGTCGTGGCGGTCGAGCGCGTGGTAGAAACGGGCGATCACCGCCGCGTTGGATTCCGGAGCCGTCATCAGTCGTTCATCTGCTGCGTGAGCGCATTGGAGAGGAGCTTGGCCGTCACGTCGACGATCGGGATCACGCGCTCATAGGCCATGCGCGTCGGTCCGATCACGCCGAGCGTGCCGATCACGCGGCCGTCGATTTCATAGGGAGCGGTGACGACGCTGCACTCGTCGAGCGGCACGAGGCCGGACTCGTCGCCGATGTAGATCTGCACGCCCTGCGCGCGCTGCGACACATCGAGGAGGTGCAAGAGCGAGGTCTTCTGCTCGAAGAGGTCGAAGAGCTGGCGCAGCCGGGTCATGTTCGACGACAGGTCGGACGCCGACAGCAGGTTCTTCTCGCCGGTGACGACGAGCTCCTCGCCTTCGCGCAATGCGGCGCCGCCGACTTCCACCGCCGCTGCCATCAGGCCCACGATGTCCTCGCGCAACGACTTCAGCTCGTCGGCCAGCAGCGCGCGCAACGCGCCGAACGGCTGCCCCGCGTAATGCCGGTTGAAGAAGTTGGTCGCCTCGACGAGCTGCGACTGCGAGTAGGCCCGGTCGGTATGCAGGATCCGGTTCTGCACGTCGCCCTCGGGGGTCACGATGATCAGCAGCACGCGCCGCTCGGACAGGCGCAGGAACTCGAGATGCCGGAACGACGCCTCGCGCTTCGGCGTCATCACGACACCGGCGAAGTGCGTCAGTTGCGAGAGAAGCAGCGCAGCGGCGTTGACGAGCGGCTGCGGCCGGTCGCCGCTGAACTCGCCCTCAAGCCGATGGACCTCGCCTTCCTCGAGCGGCTGGACGACCATCAGGCTGTCGACGAAAAAACGGTAGCCCTTCGGCGTGGGGATGCGACCGGCGGAGGTATGGGGACTTGCGATATAACCAAGCTCCTCGAGATCGGCCATCACGTTGCGAATCGTCGCGGGCGACAGCTCGAGGCCGGACTGCTTCGAAAGCACGCGCGAGCCGACCGGCTGGCCCTCGGCGACATAGCGCTCGACCAGGGTCTTCAGCAGATGTTGGGCGCGATGATCGAGCATGGGACCCATTTTACAGACGCTGGGGCAGGCAGGTGGCCAACATCGACCGTCCGTCGGCTTTGGCCGGGACGGTGGCTGTGCTTTAATCGCCCCATGATCGAGCCCACGCCCGCCGCCCGTTTCCGTCGCGTTGCGCTGGTCGGGCGCTACGCAAGCCCCGGCGTTGCCGAGCCGCTGTCCCGTCTGGCGGCCTTTGTCGCGGGTCGCGGCCATGCGGTCGTGATTGACGCGGAAACCACGCAGTCGGCGCCCATCCCCGGATATCCGACCGCGCCGCGGGAAAAGCTGGGCGACGCCGCCGACGTCGCGATCGTGGTCGGCGGCGACGGCACGATGCTGGCGGTCGCAAGGCAGCTCGCGCCCTATGACGTGCCGCTGATCGGCGTGAACCAGGGGCGACTCGGTTTCCTCACCGACATCCCGCTCGCCCGGATGGAGGAGATCCTGGGACCGATGCTCGACGGCCATAGCGTCGAGGAGCGGCGGACGCTGCTCGAGGCGACCGTCCACCGCGCTGGCCACGTGACCGATGAGACGGTGCTCGCGCTGAACGAAGTCGTCGTCAACCGCGGCACGTCGGGCGGCATGATCGATTCCGCCGTCGACATCGACGGCCGCTTCGTCTACGCGATGCGCTCGGACGGCCTCATCATCGCCACGCCCACCGGTTCCACCGCCTACGCGTTGTCCGCGCAGGGGCCGATCGTCGATCCTCAGGTCCCCGCGTTGCTGCTCGTGCCGGTGGCGCCGCACGCGCTCACCAACCGCCCGATCGCCATCGGCGACGCCGCGACGATCACCGTCACGCTGCTGCGCGGCAACGACGCCTGGGCGCACTGCGACGGCCAGGCGCATTTCCAGCTGCAGGAAGGCGACCGCGTCACGATCCGGCGCGCGCGGCATTCGGTGCGTCTGCTGCATCCGGAAGGCTACGACCACTTCGCGGTGCTGCGCGAAAAGCTGCACTGGAGCGAAACGCCCGAGCGGCTGCGCCCGAAGTAGGAGCGCCCAGGTTGCTCAGGCTCCTGTCGATTCGCAACTTCGTCGTCGTCGACGTGCTCGACCTCGAGCTCGACGGCGGCTTTTCGGTGCTGACCGGCGAAACGGGCGCCGGCAAGTCGATCCTGCTCGACGCGCTGGCGCTGCTGCTGGGCGACCGGTTCGAGCCGAGGCAACTGAAGCCCGGCGCCGAGCGCGCTGAGCTGGCCGCGCAATTCGACGTCGACGCACACGCGGGAATCGCCGCGTGGCTTGCGGAGCAGGGACTCGCCGCCGAGGGATCCACGCTGCTGCTGCGACGCACGCAGGACGCACAGGGCAAGAGCCGCGCCTGGATCAACGGCCGCCCGGCAACGCTCGCGCAATTGAAGGATGTGGGCGAGATGCTCGTCGACCTACACGGCCAGCACGCGCACCAGTCGCTCGTCACCAGCGACGCGCAACGCACGCTGGTCGATGCGTTCGGCGGCTTCGCCACGCTTGCGCGCGAAACCGCCGCCGCGTGGCGCCACTGGCGCGCCGCGATCGAGCAGCGCGACCGGGCGGCCGCCGAGCAGCAGGCGAGCGCCGCCGAGCGCGAAACGCTGGCGGCGCGACAGAAGGAGCTGTCGGGGCTCGACGTCTCCGCGGCCGAATGGGCGTCACTCGCGCAGGCGCAGTCGCGGCTCGCACACGCCGCGGCGCTGCTCGACGCCGCCGCAGCCGGCGAAGACGAGCTCACCGAGTCCGACGGCGCGCTCGCGCGCCGCTTGTCGTCGCTTCTGGCGCGCCTCGACGCAGGCGCCGTCCACGACCCCGCGCTGAAAGAAGTCATCGCGCTGCTGGAGCCGGCGCGCATCCAGATGGTCGAAGCCGCGCGCGAGCTGCGCGCCTATCGCCAGAAGCTCGATCTCGACGCCGCCGAGCTCGCCCGCATCGAGGAGCGGCAGGCGGCGATCCACGACGCGGCGCGCAAATATCGCGTGCGGCCCGAGGCGCTCCCGGACCTTCTCGCGCAGACGGCAGCGCAGCTCGCGGCGCTCGCGCAGGCCGCGGACGGCGATGCGCTGGCGAAACGCGCCGCGGCCGCCGAGGCCTCGTGGCGCCGGCTCGCCGGCGAGCTCACGAAGAAGCGCCGGTTTGCCGCGCACGAGCTCGAAGGCCGCGTTACGCACGCGATGCAGGAGCTCGCGATGAAGGGCGGCCGCTTCGAAATCGCGCTCGTCCCGCTCGCACAGCCGACAAGCCACGGCGTTGAGCAGGTTGAATTCCGCGTCGCCAGCCATCCCAAGCAGCCGCTGGGGCCACTCGCGAAAGTCGCCTCGGGGGGCGAACTGTCGCGGATCGCGCTCGCCATTCAGGTCGTGACCAGCGAAGTCGGCGAAGTGCCGACGCTCATCTTCGACGAAGTGGACGTCGGCATCGGCGGCGCCGTCGCGGAGACCGTGGGCCGCCTGCTGCAATCGCTCGGCAAACGCCGCCAGGTGATGTGCGTCACGCACCTGCCGCAGGTCGCCGCCTTCGCCGACATTCATTTCCGCGTGACCAAGCACGGCGATGACACGTCGGTCCATGCGGAGGTCGAGGCGCTCGCCAACACCGCGCGCGTCGAGGAACTCGCCCGGATGCTGGCTGGCAGCGCGATTACCGCCAAGACGCGCGCCCATGCGAAGGAACTGCTGGAGCAGCACCGCCGCGCGGCGCGGTAATTCAATCTATTCGCAGTCCGGTCGACGCCAGCGCACCGTGCTAGCATCCCGCCAAGGTCCGCCGATGCGAAAACAATTCGGACCCTTCCCAAATCAAGGAGGTCGACCATGACGCTAAGACTTCTTCGGACGTCGTCTGCAATTGTGCTGGCGCTGGGTGGATTGTTCACTGTGGCCGAAGTCCACGGCGCGAGCGCGCAGCGCACCTTCGTCGCCACCTACGGCAGCGACGCATCGCCCAACTGCTCGCCGGCTGCGCCGTGCCGCTCCTTCGGGACCGCCATCGTGCGCACGGCGTCGGGTGGTGAGATCATCGTGCTGGACTCGGGCGGATACGGTCCGCTGACGATCACGCAGTCGGTATCGCTGATCGCCCCTCCCGGCGTCTACGGCGGAATTTCGGTGCTCCCGGCGCTTGACGGAATCGTGGTCGACGGTGCGGGCATCACAGTCGTGCTGCGTGGCCTCACGATCAACGGTCAGGGAGGCAACGTCGGAATCAAGTGGCTGCACGGCGACCGTCTCTTCGTCGATGGCTGCACGATCGCGAATCTCGGCCAGCAGGGCATCCTCGGTGATTCGGGAGGCCAACTGATCGTTGCCGACTCGACGATTCGCGCCAACGGCGGGCCCGGTGTCGAAGTCGCCGGCGGCGTGACCGTCATCGATCGCTCGCGCCTCGAAAACAACCAGATTGGCGCGACACTATCGCAAGGGGGGTTGTCGTTGACCGGCTCGTTGACCGTCAGCAACAGCACCGTTGTCGGGAACGGTTCCACCGGCATCGAAGTCAGCGCCTTCGTGGGACAGGATTACCGGCTGACGGTTGACCAATCCGTCGTCCGCGATCACGCGCTGGCCGGAGTGCTGGTGAAGTCCAACAGCCTCTCCACCTTTGCGCGCGGCACGGTAACCCGCTCGACGCTGGCAGGGAACGGCGACGGAATCCGCAGCGAAGTCTTCGAGGGCAATTCGATCGTGATGGCGACCGGCAATTCGATCTCGAGCAGCGTCAGTAACGGAATACTCGCAACCGGCCCGGGAGCGTATGTCGAGGCGAGCGCCAACACGCTGCAACAGAACGCGAGCGCGGGAATGCGCGGTGCGGCGGGCGGAACCGTCGCGACGCGCAGCGACAACGGTATCTACGGCGCGTCGCCGCTCGCCGGCACAGTCGTCACGGCGACGAACTACTAGCCGAATCAGGGCGCGAGCCGACCCTTCACCGTCACCCTCTCCAGCGTCCGGTTCGTCCACATGAGACAAAACTCCTGCGTCGAAGACGCCTCGAAGCGATCGTCGGCCTGCTGGACCTGATCGCGCTTGACGGGATATTCGACTTCCTTGCCGCGGTGGAAATGGATGTTGAAGTCCACGGGCGCGGTCGACTCGAAGGCGTAGCCAATCGTCTGTCCACCCTGGAGATCGAAACATTCCTCGGCGATTCCGCGGGGCCGGATCGGGTGGGTGAACAGGCGGGTCGTGTTCTCGGCCGCGACGCCGCCGGCGAAAACCACCGCGATGAAGATCGCCGCCGCGCGCGGCCTCACCCTGCTCACGCCGGGATGAATTTCAGCGCGACGCCGTTGTTGCAGTAACGGAGCCCCGTCGGCTTCGGCCCGTCGTCGAACACGTGGCCCTGGTGGCCGCCGCAGCGCGCGCAATGGTATTCGGTGCGCGGGTAGATGAGCTTGTGATCTACGTGGGTCTCGACGCGACCCTTGATCGGCTCCCAGAAGCTCGGCCAGCCGGTCCCGCTCTCGAACTTGGTGCGCGACTCGAACAGCGCCAGCGCGCAGCCGGCGCACACGAACGTGCCCTTGCGCTTTTCGTCGTTGAGCGGGCTCGTGAACGGACGCTCGGTGCCCTCCTCGCGCAGCACGTTGAACTGCGCCGGGGTCAGCAAGACCCGCCATTGCTCCGGGGTTTTTTCGACCTTGCCGATGAACGCCGGCGGCGCATCGGCGGCAAACGATCGCGATGCCGACCCTGCGGCAAGCGCGGCGGCGGTGAGGCTCAGGAATTGTCGACGATCCATAGGCGGCTCCGGTTCCAATCGTACAACATTGGTCGGGCGCGGCCCGGCGGAGCTTACGAAGGCAATGGGCCTCAGCCCTTGGGGCTGGCTTTCACGGGCCTCGCGGCAGGGGCGCCGTGCGCGACCTTAGTCGGGGGCAGCGTGCCGGAGACACGGCCCTTGGACTTTGCGGATTTCGTGGCGGATTTGGCCGCCACGGGCGCGGACGGCATCTCGCCCGTCTCGAGCCAGTGGCGCACGCGATGCGCATCGCCCAGGCGCGTATACCTGCCCGCCGAATCGAGCAGCACGATGACGAACGGCCGGCTGCCGATCGTGGTCAGCATGACGAGGCATTTTCCGGCCTCGCGAATGTAGCCGGTCTTCGACAGCTGGATATCCCACTGCGCGCTGCGCACGAGGTTGTTCGTGTTGTTGAAGCCCAGCCATTGCCCGGTCGGCTGGACTTCGACGTAATGGCTGGCGGTGGTGCTGAACTCGCGGATCAGCGGGTAGTTCGCCGCCGCGCCGACGACGAGCGCGAGGTCGCTCGCGGTCGAGACATTCTCGGGCGAGAGTCCCGTCGAGTCGGCGTAATGCGTGTGCGTCATGCCGAGCATGCGCGCCTTGATGTTCATCTCCGCCACGAAAGCCTTCGTCCCGCCGGGGTAGGCGCGCGCGAGGCTCGAGGCGGCGCGGTTTTCCGAGGACATGAGCGCGAGGCGCAGCATTTCGCGCCGCGGCAGCTCCGTGCCCATCCGCAGCCGCGAATGCGAGCCCTTGATGAAATCGAGGTCGTCCATGTCGATGGCGAGCGGCTCATCGAGCGATTGCCGGGCGTCCAGCGTGACGATTGCCGTCATAAGCTTGGTCAGTGACGCTATGGGCGTCACATCGTTGGCCGCCTTGGCGTAAACGGGGTGATTGTCGGTGGCGTCGAGGACCAGCACGTTGGCGGAGGCGAGCTTCAGCTTCGCCGGATCGAGGACGACCGGACCCTGCGCCCGTGCAGGCAAAACTGCGACGATCGCCAATATTCCCGAAAAAACAATTGCCAAGCGAAGCTTCATCAAGTCCGGCCTCAAGTCCCGCCGCTTTATAGCACACGCCCCGGGGATTCGACAATACCCCTTGAAATTCATGGAAATAGCAACTGCCGGCCCATATCGGCCGGCCGTCGGACCCCGATTTCTGCCCGGTCAGGGCGTTACCGGGAGCCTCGGATCGGCAACCCCTTCGGTCGCCTCGTCCGGGCTCAACGCTTCAAGGCCCGCTACGGACGACACCGTCCGAGGCACCCCCGATGCTTCCCCGGTCGCGCCGGACTCGGTCTGCTGCAGCTGCCACATCCTTGAATACACGCCGTTTTGAGCAAGAAGCGCGCCATGCGTGCCCCGCTCGACGATGCGCCCGTGGTCGAGGACGAGGATGAGGTCGGCGTCGATGATCGTGGACAGCCGGTGCGCGATCGTCAGCGTCGTGCGGTCCTGCGCGATCCGCTTCAGTTCCGCCTGGATCGCCTTTTCCGACTTCGAGTCGAGCGCCGAGGTCGCCTCGTCGAAGATCAGGATCCGCGGGTCCTTGAGCACCGCGCGCGCGATCGCGACCCGCTGCTTCTCGCCGCCGGAGAGCTTCAAGCCGCGCTCGCCGACCGGCGTCGCATACCCCTCTGGCGTGCTGATGATGAACTTGTGGATCTGCGCGAGCTCCGCCGCGGCGACGATCTCTTCATGCGACGCGCCCGTGCGGCCATAGCCGATGTTGTATTCGATCGTGTCGTTGAAGAGCACGGTGTCCTGCGGGACGATGCCGATCGCCGCGCGCACGCTGTCCTGGCGCACCGCGCGGATGTCGCGGCCGTTCACCGTGATACGCCCGCCCGTGACGTCGTAGAAGCGGAACAGCAGGCGCGACAGCGTGCTCTTCCCCGCACCCGACGGACCGACGACGGCGACGGTGTGGCCCGCGGGAATCGCGAAGCTGACGTCGAACAGGATCTGCCGGTTGGGCTCGTATCCGAAATCGACGTGCTCGAAGCGCACCTCGCCGTCGCCGACATCCAGCGCGGCGGCACCCGGCGCGTCGGCAACCTCCGTGTGCTCCAGCGTGAGCGCGAACATCCGCTCCATGTCGGCCAGCGCCTGCCGGATCTCGCGGTAGAGCACGCCGAGGAAGTTGAGCGGGATGTAGAGCTGGATCATGAACGCGTTGACGAGCACGAGGTCGCCGATCGTCATCGTCCGGTCGACCACGCCCACCGTCGCGCGCCACATGATGAGCGTCACCGCGACGGCGATGATCGCGCTCTGCACGATATTGAGCAGCGACAGCGAGGTCTGGCTCTTCACCGCCGCCTGCTCCCAGCGCTGCATGCTCTCGTCGTAGCGGCGCGCCTCCCAGGCCTCGTTGCCGAAGTACTTGACGGTCTCGTAGTTGAGCAGGCTGTCGATCGCGCGCGTATTGGCCTTCGAGTCGAGCTCGTTCATCTGGCGGCGAAACGCGGTCCGCCAGTTGGTGATCAGCACGGTTGCGGTGACGTAGAGCGCCAGCGCGGCCATCGTGATCGTGATGAACGTCCAGTCGTAGCGGGCAATCAGGATCGCCGCGACGAGGCTGATCTCGACCGCCGTCGGGAGGATCGAGAACAGCGTGTAGCTGATCAGCGTCGAGATGCCGCGCTGGCCGCGCTCGACATCGCGGGTGAGCCCGCCCGTCTGCCGCGCGAGGTGGAAGCGCAGCGACAGCGCGTGCAGGTGGCGGAACACCTCGAGCGCAATCGTGCGCACCGCGCGCTGCGTCACCTTGGCGAACAGGTATTCGCGCAGCTCGGTGAAGAAGGTCGTGGACAGCCGCAGCGCGCCGTAGGCGACAAGCAGCGCGAGTGGCACCGCGAGGATCGCCGTGGTCGCATCGAGGCGGTCGACGATGCCTTTCATCACCAGCGGGACGCCGACGTTCGCCATCTTCGCGGCGATCAGCGCCGTGAGCGCCGCCGACACGCGCCACTTGTAGGCCCAAAGGTAGGGGAGCAGCGTGCCGATCGTGCGCCAATCGCCGCCGCTGGCGGCAGCAGGCAGCGACGGCGGGGAATTGGACGAATGACGCATGGGCCGAAGTCTAACAGCCGGCCCTGGCGGCGGCCGGGTCAGCTTGCCTCGTCGGGACGTCCGTCAGGCGAAGGCCGTCTTGGCGAACCCGCACGGAACCATTCATTGCCGCCGTAGCCCATGATTCCCATCGCGACGCGCACGATGCCGTAGGCGATCCAGACCAGCGCCTTGTACACGCGCGGCCGGCCCGCCCAGTGCTGCGGCGCGAGCGGGCGCGCGCCCTGCTCGATCATCCGCACGAGCTCCGCCTTCAACTGCCCGCTGAAATCCGGGTCGCGCACCACGACGTTCGCTTCACGCGCCATCAGCAGGCTGTACGGATCGATGTTCGACGAGCCGACCGTGGCCCACGCGTCATCGACGACCGCGACCTTCGCGTGCAGAAACGCCTGGTGGTATTCCTGGATGCCGATGCCGGCCGCGAGCAGCTGGCCGTAGAGAGCGCGCGACGCGTAGTGAAGCAGCGCGTACTCGACCCGGGCCTGCAGGAGCAGCGTGACGCGGACTCCGCGCTCCGCGGCGTCGATCAGCGCGCGGCGGATGCGAATGCCGGGAAAGAAGTACGCGTTGGCGATCAGGATTTCCTGCTTCGCGGTGCGGATCGCGGCAAGGTACGCGCTCTCGATGTCGCGCCGATGGCGCAGGTTGTCGCGGATCACGAATTTCGCGGTCTGCCCGCCGATCCGCGGCGTGCGCGGCGCGCTCGGGAACAGCGGCACGTCGCTGCTCTGGAACTGGACCCGTTCGTTGATCGCCCAAACGCGCTGCATCGTGCGGATGATCGATCCCAGCACCGGGCCTTCGACGCTGACGGCGAAATCGACGCGCGGCGGCCGCTGTCCCGGCGTATTCACGTCGTCGATCACATTGATGCCGCCGACAAAGGCGATGCGCCCGTCCACCGCGCACAGCTTGCGATGCAGGCGTCGCAGCCGGTGCGATCGGAATTGCCACGGCGCGACCTCCGGCCGGTACTTGAGCAGCACGACGCCGGCCGCGACGAACGCGGACTCCAGCGCGCGCGTGAGATAGTGCCGCGCGCCCCAGCCGTCGACCAGCACGCGCACCTTGGCGCCGCGCCGCGCTGCGCGGCAGAGCGCCGCGGCGACGATGCGTCCGGCGTCGTCGTCGGCGAAGATGTAGGTCTCGAGCCAGACTTCGCGCTCCGCGCGATCGATCGCGCCGGCGAGCGCCGGGAAGTACTCGCCGCCGCTGCGCAGGAGCGCAATGCGGTTGCCGGCCAGAAACCGGTTCATCGCGGTCGCCGCGCGGTGTCGAACCTTGCCGCCAGCGCGGCGTGATCGGACATCCGCCGCCCGCTGCGAAACGCGTAGTGAACGTGGGCGTCCTTGATCGCAAGGCCGCGCGCATAGATGCGGTCGAGCCGGAACACCGGCATGACCGACGGAAAGGTTCGCGCCGGGCGCCCGCGCACCGCCTCGAACACCTCGCGCACGCCGAGCTCCTCGACCAGCATCCGGTTCGCCTTGTGGCGCCAGTCGTTGAAGTCGCCGGCGATCACCAGCGGCGCGTCCTTCGGCACGGTTTCGCGGATCCGCTCGCACAGCGCGCGGATCTGGAACTGGCGTCCGCGCTCGAAGAGCCCCAGGTGGACGTTGATGCAGTGGACCGCGGGCTCGTTCTTCGCGACCTGGATCTCGCAGTGCAGGAGGCCGCGGCTCTCGAACGAGTGCGCCGAGATGTCGATGTTTTCCTGCGCGGTGATCGGGTAGCGCGACAGAACGGCGTTGCCATGGTGCCCGTCGCGATAGATCGCCGTCTTGCCGTACGCGACCTCGTGCCAGGTCGTGTCGGCGATGAATTCGTGCTGCGGTTTCGCCGGCCAGTCCCAGTGCCGCGCCGCGTGGCGCTCGTGGACGCCGACCACTTCCTGCAGGAACAGGATATCGGCGTCGATCCCCGACAACCGCTCGCGCAGCTCGTGGATCACCATTCGCCGGTTGAGTTGGGAGAATCCCTTGTGGATGTTGTAGGTCGCGACGGTGAAGCGCATGGCGGACGAATTCGAAGACGCCCGGCCATTCTAACCGGAGGGCGCCCCTCGCGGCCTGTAAGTTTTCCGCATGTGCCGTGACCAAACTTGCTTGGGCAGGATCCTCAATTGCCGGGACGCGTCGCGGCTGATTTCGCGCGAGCTGGATGCCCCGCTGCCGTTCTGGCGGTGGCTGCTGCTGCGCGTCCATCTCTTCCTGTGCGGGCCATGCCGCGGCTTCCTGCGCCAGGCGCTGCTGCTGCGCGAAGCGATGCGGCGCTACCGGAGTTGACCGCGGCACGCGATAGGCGTGAAGATGGCGACTGCGCCATCGGCCCACGCGGTCATGGAGTAGCGTAAGGTCAGCAAATCCCGGCCGACCAACGCATCAGACGGGCATCGTGCCTGTCTCTTGCCCCTGTCCTCTACCCCTTTGACTTGGAGACTTCGCCATGAACCCATCCACGATCCACGCTGCAATCGCCGGCATCCTCGCCCTGGGTGTTGCCTCGACCGCACTTGCGGGCCCCGTGACGCCGCAGACCGGCCAGGAAAAATGCTACGGCATCGCGAAGGGCGGCCAGAACGACTGCGGCACCGGCAAGCATGCCTGCGCGGGGCTCGGCGCGAAGACGGACAAGGACCCCACCGAATGGAAGTACGTCGCCAAGGGGACGTGCGCCAACATGGGCGGCAAGACCGACGCGCCGAAGATGTAACGGTCCCGCTCGGGATCCTTCCGTCTCACCCGGCCGGACGCGACGTCGCCCGGCCGGGTTTTTCATCATGATGTCCTCCCTCCCGCCGTCCGGCGCCGGCATCGGATTGCGCACGCCGCATGTGCGGCAGGTGCGCGAGGAACGTCCGGCCGTGCCGTGGCTTGAAGTCCACAGCGAGAATTACTATGCCGACGGCGGTCCGGCGCTGGCCGCGCTGCTGCGCATCCGCGCCGACTATCCGCTGTCGCTGCACGGCGTGGGCATGTCGCTCGGCTCGACCGATCCGCTCGACCGCACGCACCTCGCGAAGCTCGCGCGCCTCGTCGCGCGCACCGAGCCCGCGCTCGTGTCGGAGCACCTGTGCTGGAGCGGCGTCGGCGGCCGCGTGCTGAACGACCTGCTGCCGCTGCCGTACACCGAGGAAGCGCTCGCGCACGTCTGCGCGCGGGTGGCCGAAGTGCAGGATTTCCTCGGCCGCGAGCTCCTGGTCGAGAACGTGTCGTCTTATCTCGCGTTCGCCGCTGCAACGATTCCCGAGTGGGAGTTCGTCGCCGCCGTCGCGCGCCGCACCGGCTGCAAGCTGCTGTGCGACGTGAACAACATCCACGTCAACGCCGTGAACCACGGTTTCGACGCCGACGCCTATCTCGCCGCGCTGCCGCGCGACGCAGTCGCCGAGATCCACCTTGCGGGATTCGAAGCCACCGACACCTGCCTCATCGACACGCACGGCGCGCCGGTCGCTCCCGAAGTGTGGGCCCTCTACCGCCGCGCCATCGCGCGCTTCGGCCCGGTCCCGACGCTGATCGAATGGGATACCGACATTCCGCCGCTCGCCACGCTGCTCGCCGAGGCCGCGACCGCGCAACGGATCCTGGAGACGCGCGATGCCCTCGCTGCGTGAACTGCAGCAGGATTTCGCGGCAACGTTGCTTGCGGGTGACGGCGCCGCGCCGCCGTTTGCGACGATTCCGGAGGACCGCGCCGCCGCGCGGATCGCCGTCTACCGACGCGCGCTCTTCGCGAACTATCGAAATGCGCTCGCCGCAACGTACCCGGTCGTGCAACGGCTGGTCGACACGCCTTTTTTCCATGCCGCCGTCGACGCCTTCGTCAACGCGCATCCGGCGGTGAGCGGCGACCTCAACGTTTACGGCGACGCGTTCGGCGCGTTTCTCGCCGCGTATCTGCCGGCGGCAAACCTTCCGTATCTCGCCGACGTCGCGGCGCTCGAATGGGCGCAGGACGAAGCCAACCGCGCGGCGGACCACGACGCTTCGCCGCAGGCGGTGCTCGCCGAACTGACCGTCATCGCGCCCGCCGAGCTGCCGGCCGTCACGCTCGCCCTGGCGCCGTCGTGCCGCCTGGTCGCGTCGCGTTATCCGGTCCTGCGCATCTGGCAGGTGAACCAGGACTCCCACGACGGCGACCCCCGCGTGTCGCTCGACGCCGGCCCGGACCGGCTGCTGGTCCGGCG
>JBDTLY010000042.1:0-12974 GCA_039934535.1 Casimicrobiaceae bacterium
GGCAGAACTTGCACGCGAGGTTGCAGCCGGCGGTGCCGAACGACAGCACGCTCGATCCCGGAAAGAAATGGTTGAGCGGCTTCTTCTCGATCGGATCGATGCAGAATCCCGACGAGCGCCCGTAGGTCGTCAGCACCATCGCGTCGCCTTCGCGCTGCCGGACGAAGCAGGCGCCGCGCTGGCCCTCGTGCAGCCGGCAGTCGCGCGGGCAGAGGTCGCATTGGATGCGGCCGTCGTCGAGGCGATGCCACCAGCGGCCGGGGTGGTTGCTCACGACCGCGCGCCCTCGGCGGCGAACTCGAGTTCTTTCCACTTGGTCACCGTGTAGCGCGCCACCTTGACGTCGGGCGCCCAGAAGTCCTCGCGCAGTCCCGCCTTTCGCTTCAGCGCCGCGACGAATTGCCGCGGCGCCGGCAGCGTTTCCCACACCTGCGGCAGGAACGTCGCGCGATGAAGTCCGTGCTCGAGAACGATGCCGTCGACGCCGCGCCGAAGCTGTCGCACGAAATCGTACTCGTCGGCGAACACAAGCGCTTCCTGCGGCGACAGCAGGGACACTTCCACCGCCGTCGACGAAAGCTCGCGCGCCGCTAGGGGCGGAAAGCGTGGATCGCGAAACGCCGCGGCAATCGCGTTCGCGCCGACGTCGACGGACAGTGCCCGGCGCGGTTCCAGCGATCCGACGCAGCCGCGCAATTCGCCCTCCAGCATCAGCGTGACGAACGTTGCACCAGGGTGGCCAAGCGCGGGATGGCCGATGACGCGCGCCTCTGCCACGCCGAATTGCATGCCGATCGCGTTGCGTGCGAGCACGACGAGCGCTTGCCCGAGCTCACGATCGGCCACGAGCGGGCTCCTCCACGAACGCGAACGACGCATAGCCGACCACGCGCGACTTGTCGCCGGCGGTGTCGCCCGAGTTGCGCAGATCGAGAAGTTCGGGTGCGAGGTCGTGCCGCCGCGCGCACTGCAGGAGCGCGTTGATCGGCGTCGCGCCGCACGCCTGCTCGTGGTCGAGCACCGCCGACAGCGCGAGGACCCTGTCCGCGCTGCCGCGGTCGATCGCGCGCGCGTCCGCATACCGGTGGTAGTGCGACAGGTCGGAACTCACGAGGATCAGCGTCTCCGGGCCTCCCCACAGCCGTTCGATGACGTCGGCGACCTCGTCCGTCGTCGCCGCGCCGACCGCGAAGGGCACAATGCGGAAATCGTCGAGCACCGCCTGCAGGAACGGCAACTGCACTTCGAGCGCGTGCTCCTGCGCGTGCGCGGCATCGTTTTCGTGGACCTGCGGCAGCGTGAGCGCGAGGGCCGCCGCCTTGCGGTCGATCTCGACCTCGCCCAGCGGGGTCGCGAAGGCGCGCACGGAGGGCAGCGCCAGGCCATGAATCGGCAGTCGATGCGTGGGACCGAGAATCACGACGCGGCGAATTACCGCATGCGCCGCGGCCAGTCGCGCATACGCGATGGCCGCGATCGGCGCCGAATAGATGTAGCCCGCATGCGGAACGATCAGCGCCTTGGGACGCGCACCCGCCGCCCCCGGCTGTGCCGCCGCATCGACGAGGCACGCACGCACGCTCGCCGCCAGCGCCGCAGGCACTCCGGGATAGAACATTCCGGCCACCGCGGCCGGCCGCACGTCGTGGATGTCGGTCATCGAATCGGCGTCGAGATCAACCGTCGGTGGGCAGCCGAACGCGATAGTTCGCCGAGTTCTCGTCGCGCTCGAGGATCACCGCGCCGCGCCGGGCGGCCTCCTCCAGCAAACCGGTGAACAACCGAAAGCCGTAGTACGACTCGTTGAATCCAGGATTGCGGCGCTTCAACGCCTGCTTCACCATCGAGCCCCAGATCTTGTCCTCCTCGCCGCGCTCGGCGACGAGCGCTTCGACGGTATCCGCGACGAGATCGACCGCCTCCTGCGTCCGCTCGTCGTCGTCCGGCTTCGACGGCGGCGCGACCGCGCCTGCCGCCTTGGCAACGGGCTTGGCGCCTCCCGCCTTCGCCGTGGGCCTGCGCGCCGCGGGCTTCCGCTTCTCGCGCACGAGGTCGTCGTAGTAGATGAACTCGTCGCAGTTGGCGATCAGCAGGTCGGACGTCGAGTTCTTGACGCCGACGCCGATCACCCGTTTCGCGTTTTCGCGGAGCTTCGAAACGAGCGGCGAAAAATCGGAGTCGCCGCTGATGATGACGAACGTGTCCACGTGCGACTTCGTGTAGCAGAGGTCGAGCGCGTCGACGACCATCCGGATGTCAGCCGAATTCTTGCCCGTCTGCGAGCGGTGCGGAATCTCGATCAGCTCGAAGGACGCCTCGTGCATCGGCGCCTTGAACGCCTTGTAGCGGTCCCAGTCGCAATACGCCTTCTTGACGACGATGCTGCCCTTCAGCAGCAGCCGCTCCAGCACCTTGCCGACGTCGAACTTCTCGTATTGCGCGTCGCGCACGCCGAGCGCGATGTTCTCGAAATCGCAGAACAGCGCCATGTTGGTGACTTCGGGAGACTGGGCCATGTCGGGTTCCGGGAGGGCGCGCGACGGCGGCGGCGCAGGGCCTTACGATACCAGCATGCGCGCGGGATGGATCAATGGGGCGCTTTCGCCCGTTTTGGGCCCCGCCATTGGTAGAATGCCGGACCGACGATCACAGTTTCGCAGGAGGGAGATTCCATGCGCCGCATCCTCGTTGTCATGACCGCCTTGCTTCCGTTCGCCGCGTTCGCGGCGGACAAGTTCACGCTCGAGAGCGCCGAGGTCAAGCCGAACCTGAAAATTGCCGACGCGCAGGTTTACAAGGGCTTTGGCTGCGCCGGCGGCAACATCTCGCCGACGCTCACGTGGAAGGATCCGCCGGCGGGGACGAAGAGCTTCGCCGTAACGGTCTACGATCCCGACGCTCCAACGGGGAGCGGCTGGTGGCACTGGGTCGTGTTCAACCTGCCAGCGGACACGCGAACCCTGCTGGCGGGTGCCGGCAATCCCGCCAGCGGCAAGCTGCCGAAGGGGGCGGTGCAGTCGCTGACCGATTACGGCGTGCCGGGCTACGGTGGCCCGTGCCCGCCCAAAAGCGACCGCTCTCACCGCTACCAGTTCACGGTGCACGCGCTCGAGGTCGAGAAGCTCGACCTCGACGAAAAGGCGATGCCGGCCATGGTCGGTTTCATGATCACGTCGAACCGGATCGACAAGGCCACGTTCACCTCGACGTACAGCCGCAAGTAGCGTGGACACACGTGTGAGCCTGCCCTCGCTGTCGCTGCTCGAAACACGCGTGCTCGGCGTTCTGGTCGAGAAGCAGCACACGGTGCCGGATGCCTATCCGCTCACGCTGAACGCGCTCGTCTCCGGCTGCAACCAGAAGACGAGCCGCGATCCGATCCTCGACGCGGGCGACGCCGAAGTGCAGGCGACGGTCGACCACCTGCGCACGCTGTCGCTTATCGTCGAGTCGAGCGGCGGCCGCGTGATGCGCTATGCCCACAACGTCCTGCGCGTGCTTGCGGTGCCGTCGCAGTCGGTGACCCTCCTGGCCGCGCTGATGCTGCGCGGCCCGCAGACGGTGAGCGAGCTGCGGATCAACACCGAACGGCTGCATCGCTTCGCCGACGTCTCCGCCGTCGAGGCCTTCCTGCACGAGCTCGCCGCCCGGCCCGCAGGCGCCCTTGTCGCCGAGCTGCCGCGACAACCGGGGACCCGCGAGACGCGCTGGATCCACCTGCTCTCGGGCACGCCCGCCCTCGAGACACTGTCCGCCGCCGTTGCGGGCAACGAGATTCTCGCGGTTTCCGAGGTGGCCACGCTCAAGGCGAACCTGGCACGGGTCGAGGACGAGCTCGCCGCATTGAAGGCCGTCGTCGCGAAGCTCTGCGCCGAACTCGGCATTCGCGGCTGAAGCGGCCGCTTTTCCGATCACCCGAACGAGGAGACAGACCATGGGAATGCTGGACGGATTGCTGGGCAGCTTGATGGGCGGAATGACGGGTGACGGCACCGGCGGCAAGCAGAGCCCTCTGGTGCAGATCGCGCTGCAGCTGATGCAACAGAACGGCGGCCTGCAAGGCATGCTCGCCAAGTTTCAGCAGGCCGGCTATGGCGCGCAGGCCGATTCGTGGGTATCGACCGGGCAGAACCAGCCGATCAACGCCGACATTCTGCAACAGGTACTGGGCCACGGACAACTGGGCCAGATCGCGCAGCAACTCGGCATGTCGCATGGCGACACCGCGGGCGGGCTCGCGTCCCTTTTCCCGCAGATGATCGACAAGATGACGCCGCAGGGTCAGGTGCCCGACGACCACAACGACATGGTCGCGCAGGCGCTCGCGCTGCTGACGAAGAAGACGGCCTGATCGCGCGATACAATGTCGGGGCCGGGTAGCGACTGGCTTCCCGGCCTTTTTCTTGTCGGTCGCCCCATGGAATCCCCGACCCTCCTCACCGCGCTGATACTCGGCATCGTCGAGGGCCTCACCGAATTCCTTCCCGTCTCGTCGACGGGTCACCTGATCGTCGCCGGCTCGCTGCTGGGCTACACCGGCGAACAGGCGAAGACCTTCGAGATCGTGATCCAGGCCGGCGCGATCCTCGCCGTGTGCTGGGAATACCGCGCGCGGCTTGCCGGCGTGTTGCGCGGACTCACGTCGGACCCCGTCGCCCGGCGCTTTGTCGTCAACCTGTTCATCGCGTTCCTGCCGGCGGCGGTGCTCGGTCTCGCGTTCAGCCGCGCGATCAAGGCGCACCTCTTCGCGCCGGTGCCGGTCGCCTGCGCCTTCATCATCGGCGCGCTGGTGATCCTCGCCGCCGAACGCCGCCAGCGTTTGCGGCCAGACACGATCCGCGTGGCATCCGTCGACGCGATGCGATGGACCGATGCGCTGCTCGTCGGCTGCGCGCAGGCGCTGGCGCTCGTGCCGGGCACATCACGTTCCGGCGCGACGATCATCGGCGGCATGCTGTTCGGGCTCTCGCGCGTGGCCGCCACCGAGTTCTCATTCTTCCTCGCGATCCCGACGCTGTTCGCGGCCACCGGCTATTCGCTGTGGAAGGACGCGTCGCTGCTCTCGACGCAGGCGCTGCCGGCCTTCGGCGTCGGCTTTGCCGCGGCATTCGTTTCGGCCTTCGCCTGCGTGCGCTGGCTGATCCGCTACGTGAGCCACCACGACTTCATCCCGTTCGCGTGGTACCGGATCGCGTTCGGCGTCATGATTTTCGCGACCGCGTATTTCGGTCTCGTGCGCTGGGATTGACGGCGCATCCGCCTCGCCGCTGGGCGGTCATCGCGCGTGTGGGCAGCATGCGGTTCATCGCCTGGGCGATGCTCGCCTCCATGGTGTTCGTGCTGGTGCAATTCTCTGCCACGCGCAACGCGCGCGCCCTTGACGTTCCCGTGAAGATCCATGGCATTGCGCTCGCGATGGCCGTGTTCTCGACGGCGCTGCCGACGTGGCTGATCGCGGAATCCATTCGCCGCCTCGGGGCCAACACGGCATCGCAGATCGGTTCGCTCGGCCCCGTGCTCACGATCGGGCTGGGCGCGATGCTGCTCGGCGAAGCGGTCCACTGGATCCAGCTCGTCGGCGCCGCGCTCGTGCTGGCCGGCGTGATGCTCGTCACGTGGAAGCCGGGCGCGGCGACAGCCGCTGCGCAGGCCTGACGCCCGCGCGGGCGCGGAAGCCTATAATTTCATCCCCGATCCGGCGCGCTTCGCGCCGTCGCCTTCGCAGGAAACCGCTATGGCCCCCGACACGCTCGAACGCTCGCTCCCGCAGCTCAAGGACCCGTCGCTGCTGCGCCAGCAGTGCTACCTCGACGGCAAATGGCACGACGCCGACAGCGGCGCCACGCATGCGGTCAACAATCCGGCGACGGGCGAGCTCATCGGCACGTCGCCGCTGATGGGAGCGGTGGAGACGCAGCGGGCGATCGCCGCGGCGGATGCGGCGTGGCCCGCGTGGCGCGCGAAGACCGCCAAGGAGAGGAGCGCGGTCCTGCGTAAATGGTTCGAGCTGATGCAGGCCAACGTCGACGACCTCGCGCTGATCCTCACGACCGAGCAGGGGAAGCCGCTGGCCGAATCCAAGGGCGAAGTGACGATCGGCGCGTGGTACGTCGAGTGGTTCGCCGAGGAAGCGCGGCGCGTCTATGGCGACTTGATCCCGACCATCGGCAACGACCGCCGGCTCGTCGTGATCAAGGAGCCGGTCGGCGTCTGCGCGGCGATCACGCCGTGGAATTTCCCGTCGTCGATGATCACGCGCAAAGTCGCGCCGGCGCTCGCCGCGGGCTGCACGGTGGTCATCAAGCCGGCGGAAGCCACGCCCTTTTCCGCGCTGGTGTTAGCCGAGCTCGCGCACCGCGCCGGCTTTCCGCCCGGCGTTCTCAACGTCATCACCGGCGACGCGCGGGCGATCGGCGGCGAGATGTGCGCGAACCCGACGGTGCGCAAGCTCTCGTTCACCGGATCGACGGCGGTCGGAAGGCTGCTGATGAAGCAGGTCGCGCCGACGATCAAGAAGCTGTCGCTGGAGCTCGGCGGCAACGCGCCGTTCATCGTGTTCGACGACGCCGACCTCGACGCCGCCGCCGACGGCGCGATCATCTCGAAGTATCGCAACGCCGGCCAGACCTGTGTGTGCGCAAACCGGCTGTTCGTCCACGACAAGGTCTACGATGCGTTCGCCGAGAAGCTCGCCGACCGCGTCCGCGCGCTCAAGGTTGGTCCGGGCACGGAGGCCGGCGTCACGCAAGGACCGCTGATCGACCCCGCGGCGCTCGCCAAGGTCGAGGAGCACGTCGCCGACGCGGTGGCGCTCGGCGCGAAGGTCACCACGGGCGGCAAGCGGCATGCGCTGGGCGGCACCTTCTACGAACCCACGGTGCTGACCGGCGTCACGCCGGAAATGAAGATCTTTCGCGAGGAGACGTTCGGGCCGGTCGCGCCACTGTTCCGGTTCAATTCGGACGCGGAGGTGATCGAGCTCGCGAACCGCACCGAATTCGGCCTCGCGTCGTATTTCTACTCGCGTGATATCGGGCGGATCTGGCGCGTCGCCGAGGCGCTCGAATATGGAATGGTCGGGGTCAACACCGGACTCATCACGACGGAAGTCGCGCCCTTCGGCGGAGTCAAGCAGTCCGGCCTGGGGCGCGAGGGCTCGAAATACGGGATCGACGAGTTCGTCGAAGTGAAATACGTCTGCTTCGGCGGCATCGACCGGTAGGAAATCTTCCTGTCGGCCGAAACCTGGACTTGGACCCCTTAGCGGGTCGCGGTGGCCGTGGCGTCCTTCGCCTGCTGCGCCTCGGCGGCGGGGGCCTGCGCTACAAGGCCCGATGCCTGGGGGGCCGGAAGCGATGCAGCGACGGCGGCGGTCACGGGCAATCCGACCGATACGCCGGGCGCCGAGAGGCTGAACCCCGCCCAGTACCCGAAAAACCCGGCAACCATCATTACGGCAAGCGCCTTTTCCCCGGGCGTGAAGGCTTGTCCATTGGCAAAGCGGCCTGTCTTGTTCATGTCCATCTCCGGTCGAACTTGGTTTCCTGCTGGAGGCGCCGGTTCGACAGCGATCGGCCCGGCTTCCCCATTGGCGCCGCTTTCTATGTGCAACGCCAATGGACCCCACTTTAGGCCGCTACCGGGCGCGGGGAGAGGGAGCATTCGGAGGCGCGCTTGCAGAATATTCATGCGCCGGGCAGCCAACTACCAGCCGGGGGGCGGCTTCTTGAGGATGGTGATGGTCCGTTCCTCGACGGTGAGATAGCCCCCCCCGACCAGGTCCTTCATCAGCCGGCTGATCATGTCGCGGGAGGCGCCGACGCGCTCGGCAATGTCCTGCTGGGTCAGTTTCTCGGGGACGAGGAGCCGCCCGTCCCGCTCCACGGCAAGCGACAGCAGGAGCCGGACCAGGCGCCCGTAGACGTCGGTGAGCGCGAGGCTTTTCACGTTTTCCGTCGCGACGCGAACGCGCTGGATCAGCATTTCGATCAGGTGGAGCGCGAAATCGGGATGCGCCAGGATGAATTCGCGGAAATGCGCACGGCTGACGACGGCGCACGTCGTGGGCTCCACCGTCATGACCGACGCCGAGCGCGGCGAGCCGTCGAGCGACATCTCGCCCACGTATTCGCCGGGGCCGTGGAAGGCGATGACCACTTCCTTGCCGGCCTCGTTGCTCGCGTACACCTTGACCTTGCCCGAGAGCACGATGAACAGCGAATCGCCGTGCTCGCCTTCGTTGATGATGACGGCGTTCTTCGGGAACTGGCGCACCACGCCGGACGCGGCGATCGCGCGTACCGTGTCCTGCGTCAGGGGCGCGTAGGGATCTGCGGGCGTGGATTCTCGACGAGTGGTCACGGCACCTTCCGGCGGCTTCGACGGCGGCGTCCCATTGTACCGGTCAGTCGTACTTGCGGACGTCGTCGATGACCTTGCCGTCGTTCGGCAACTCGCCCGGCGCGCGGAAGACGACCTCGCCGCGCAGCTTGGTCACGTCGCGGATCGACGCGACGATTGGGTCGCCGGCGGGCGCCGGAGCCGCGGTTTCGACATTGAGCGTCATGCGGTCGTTGCCGCCGGGATTGTCGACGACGAGGCGGGCGCGCGCGATTTCTGGGTGCCGCCTGACGATGGCGGCGACCTGTGCCGGGTGGACAAACATGCCTTTGACCTTCGTCGTCTGGTCGGCGCGTCCCATCCAGCCCTTGATCCGGGCGTTGGTCCGGCCGCAAGCGCTCGCTCCCGGCAGCAGCGCGGAGAGGTCGCCGGTGCCGAAGCGGATCAACGGATAGACCGCGTTGTGCAGGGTCGTGACGACGACCTCGCCGACTTCGCCGGGCGCGACAGGGTCGCCCGTTCCGGGCCGCACGAGCTCCAGCAGCACGCCTTCGTCGACGACGAGCCCCTCGCGAGCTTCCGTTTCGTATGCGATCGACCCGAGGTCCGCGCTCGCGTAGACCTGGTAGCCGACGATGCCGCGCGCCGCGAACGCATCGCGCAGGCTGGGTGGAAATGCCTCGGCGGAGACGAGCGCTTTCCGCAGCGAAGGGAGCGCAATGCCGAGCTCATCCGCCTTTTCCAGGATGATCCGCAGGAACGACGGTGTGCCGACGTAGCCGTCCGGCGCAAGTTCGGCGATCGCCTGCACCTGCTGCTCAGTCTGCCCGGTGCCGGCGGGAAACACCGTGCATCCAAGCGCGAGGGCGCCCGTCTCCAGCATCGATCCGGCCGGCGTGAAGTGGTACGCGAACGCATTGTGGATTAGGTCGCCCGGCCGGAAGCCGGCAGCGAAAAGCGCGCGCGCGAGTCGCCAGTGATCCGGCAGGCGGCTCTCCGGCTCGAAAATGGGGCCAGGCGACGCGAAGACCCGCGCGGCCTCGCCGCGGCGCAGCGCCGCGAGACCGCCGAACGGACGGCTCGCCTTCTGCAATTCGAGGAGATCCGACTTCCGCGTCACGGGCAACTGAGAAAGCGCCGCGCGCGACGTGATCGCGGCCGGATCGATGGCTGCGAGAATGCGCGCGAACGCCGGCGCGTTCGCCTTCGCATGCGCGACCTGCCGCGGCAGCTCGTCGAAAAGCGCGCGTTCCCTGACTTCGGGATCGCGGGTTTCGAGCAGGTCGAAGTTCATGGTTGCGGGTTGCTTCCTTGCCAGATCAAAATTGCGAACGGCACATCGAGGATCCTGCATGACCGTCATTCCCGCGGAGGCGGGAATCCAGTGTCTTTCGTCGAACGTCACTGGGTCCCCGCCTTCGCGGGGACGACAATCCCGGCGTCTTGAGGCTCCCGCAGAACGTTTTTTACAACGGCGCGCGCGAACTACGCGAGCCAGCGCTTACGGCGGCGGTAATGCTTGACGTCGCGAAAGCTCTTGCGGCCCGCCGTCGAAATGCCGAGATAGAATTCCTTCACGTCCTCGTTCTGCGCGAGATCCTGCGCCGCGCCGTCCATCACGACGCGGCCGTTCTCGAGGATGTAGCCGTAGTTCGCGTAGCGAAGCGCCACCGTCGTGTTCTGCTCGGCGAGCAGGAACGAGACGCGCTCCTTCTGGTTGAGGTCGCGGACGATTTCGAAAATTTCCTCGACGATCTGCGGCGCGAGGCCCATCGACGGCTCGTCCAGCAGGATCATCGACGGACGGGCCATCAGCGCGCGGCCGACCGCCGTCATCTGCTGCTCGCCGCCCGAGGTGTAGCCGGACAGGCTCGTCCGCCGCTGCTTCAGGCGAGGGAAGTACTGGTAGACCCGCTCGAGCTCGGCGCGCAACTCTGTCCGCGAGTTCTTTCGCGTATAGGCGCCGGTCAGCAGGTTCTCCTCGACCGTCAGGTGGGCGAAGCAGTGCCGGCCTTCCATCACCTGGCACACACCCCTTCGCACGAGCTCGTTCGGCGTGAGTTTGTCCACGCGCGTGCCCTTGAACTCGATCGTGCCTTTCGTGACGTCGCCGCGTTCGGCGGCGAGCAGGTTCGAGATCGATTTCAGCGTCGTGCTCTTGCCTGCGCCGTTGGCCCCGAGCAGCGCGACGATCGCGCCTTCGGGCACCTCGAGCGAGACGCCCTTCAGCACCAGGATCACGTGGTCGTAGATGACCTCGACATTGTTGACCGAAAGGTAGGGCGCCCCGCCCGCGGCCATCGCGGGCGGCGTGGTGGCGGATGCGGCCACGCTGGACATCGGCGCGCCTCACATCTCCTTGCCGCAGTCCCTCGGCGTGATCTTCTTCTCCGCCGCGTATTTCGCCGCGGTTTCCTCGACCATCTTGCGGACCAATTCACGATCGCCCGCCATGAAGGGCGCGACCTGCTTGAAGCTATTGCCGTCCCACACCTGGAACTTCACCATGCCCGAGCCCTCGTGATCCGCGCAGCTCGTCTTGATCGGCGGGAAGAGGCCCGGCGCGCCGAGTTCCTTGATGCGCGCCTCGGTGAGGTTGAGGTGCTCGAAGCCGTAGCGCAGCTGATCGGGCGTCATCACTTTGCCCTTGCCGTATTTCGCCTGCGCGACGCGCAGCGCTTCGACGACGATCATCCCGTAGACCACGCCGCGCGTGTACATGACGTTGCCGAGCCGCGTCGGATCCTCGAGGTTGCCCTTGCGGGCGCCGTAAACCTTGGTCTTGATGTCCTGCATCACCGGGAAGCCGGTGCCCGATGCGGTGAACGAGGCGCTGACATAGCCCTTCGCGGCGTCCGCGGCGGGAATGACGTCCTCTTCCGAGCCGGCCCACCACACGCCGAGCAGCTTGTCTCGCGGATAGCCGGTCTTCGCCGCGGTCTTGAGCGAGACGGTGCTCATGACGCCGTAGGTCCACACGATCACGAAGTCGGGCTTCGCCTGGCGGATCTGCAGCCACTGCGATTCCTGCGTCTGCCCGGGCGGCGTGACGGGGATCTTCAGTACATCGAATCCGAGCTTGGCGCCCAGCGCGTCGAGCACCGGAATGGGTTCCTTGCCGTACGCCGAATCGTGGTAGAGAAACGCGATCTTCTTGCCCTTGAGATTGGCGGCGCCGCCGACCTTCTGGCCGAGGTACGCGATCATCGCCGCCATCTGGTCCCAGTACGTCGTGCCGAGCGGGAAGACCCAGTCGTACACGCGCCCGTCGGCGGAGCTCGCGAGGCCGTAGCCGAAGGTCGTCATCGGAATCTTGTCCTGCGCCACGCGGTCGAACAGGCCGTAGGCGATGCCGGTGGACAGCGGCTCGACGGTCGAGGCGCCGCCGTTCTTCTTCTTCAGCCGCTCGTAGCACTCCACGCCCTTGGACGCGTTGTACTCCGTCTCGCACTCCTCCCAAACGAGCTTCACCCCGTTGATGCCGCCCGTCATGTTGACGAGCGTCCAATAGTCTATCGCGCCCCCGTAATAGCCGGATCCGCCCGCGGCATAGGGCCCGACCCGGTAGGAGAGCACCGGCAGGTACTGCTCGCTTTGCGCCATGGCAGCGCCGGCGACGGCGAGCAGCGCGATGCCCAACAGGGCCGATTTGACTGATTTCATGTTGCACCTCCTGACAATGGACCTTCGAAACAGCGGCAGCTCCGCAGCCGTGTTGTTGACGCCCGACCATGGCGGAACTCGATCACCCAAAATGATACTCGCTCGCGCGTCCCCAGGCACCCACGGCGCGGCGCCGGTCAATGCGGGAACGGCCACAGCCTGAGCTTTTCTTTCCCGATCTGCCACAGCCGCGCGAGCCCGTGCGGCTCGACGATGAGGAAGAAGATGATGAGGCCGCCGAAAACCATCAGCTCGAGATTCGAAATCGCGCTTTCGGGAATATGCAAGCCGAGGCTCGAATCGAGGAAACGGACGCTGATGCTGAGCAGCACGGGCAGCAACGTCACGAACGCGGCGCCCAGGAAAGAGCCCAGCACCGTCCCGACGCCGCCGATGATCACCATGAACAGGATGCGGAATGACAAGTCGAGGCTGTAGGCTTCCGGCTCCACGGTCCCGAGGAACGCATACGCGAACAGCGCGCCCGCGACGCCGCAATAGAACGAGCTGACCGCGAAGGCCAGGAGCTTCGCGCGCATCAGCCGTATGCCGATCACTTCCGCCGCCACATCCATGTCCCGCACCGCCATCCACGAGCGGCCCACGTTGCCGCGCGCCATGTTCTTCGCGGCCAGCGCCATCACCGTCACGATCGAGAGCACCAGCAGGTATTTCGACGCCGGCGTGTTGAACTCGTAGCCGAGGATCACGATCTTCTGCGCGGTGATCACGCCGGACGCGCTGTAGTTCGTGACCCAGCCCACCTTTGTCAGGAACCAGAGAATAAAAAATTGCGCGGCGAGGGTCGCGACCGCAAGATAGAAGCCACGGATGCGCAGGCTCGGCAGGCCGAACAGGATGCCCACGAGCGCGGCGACGACGCCGCCGCCCGCAAACGCCAGCAGGATCGGCATGTCGGGAATGCGCAGCATGAAGTTGTACGACGCGAACGCACCGACGGCCATGAACGC
>JBDTLY010000043.1:0-12944 GCA_039934535.1 Casimicrobiaceae bacterium
GACTCGCGCGCGATCTTCGCCGCGGCGAAGTTGATGTCGCGCACGCGATGCTCCAGCTTGTAGTCGGCTTGCGCGATCGCCGTCGCGTTGAAGGTGTTGGTCTCGATGATGTCCGCGCCGGCTTCCAGATACGCATCGTGTATATCGCGGATCACCTGCGGCTGTGAGAGCACGAGCACGTCGTTGTCGCCCTTGATGTCGTGCGTGTGCCCCGCGAGGCAGGCGCCCCGGTATTCGGCTTCGCCGAATCGATAGCCTTGGATCATTGTGCCCATCGCACCGTCCATGACGAGGATCCGCTCCGCGAGCAGCGAGGTCAGGAGTTCGGAACGGTCAGGTTGCATGGCAGGCCCGTGGCAGCGCGTCGGAGGGGCGAATTCTAACATTGCCATACTCGCGGCATCGCCTTCTGCCGCAGTGCGGCGATGGCGTTGGCTGGGTTATATCGTCCGAACCCGGCGCAATAACGCAGACTTCGCCGGACGTGCTAAATTTGGGCCCATGAAGCACCTGAAACCCCGGGAAGCGGTCAAGTTCCTGGAGGAAAATCCCTCCGCGGTCTTCATCGACTGCCGCAGCGAGATGGAATATTTCTTCGTCGGCCACCCGGTCGGCGCGCATCACGTCGCGTGGAACGATGGGCCCGACTGGGACGTCAACCCGCACTTCGTGGGTCAGGTCAAGAAAGTCACCAGCGCGAACCGTCCCGTTGTTCTGATCTGCCGCAGCGGCCACCGCTCGATCGACGCTGGGATGGCGCTCGAAAAGGCCGGGTTCGCCGAGGTCTACAACGTCCTCGAAGGGTTCGAGGGCCCGCTCGACGACGACCATCATCGCGGCACGATCTCCGGCTGGCGCAAGGAAGGCCTGCCGTGGGAGCAGCTCTAGGCAGGAACGCCTGACTTCGCCCGTCGCCCGGGCAATCCGGGCACAATGTCGGCGTTTCGTCCCGACACCGATTCGCGATGGCCTCGTACGGCCGCCTCTGCACGCTCTTCTACGATGCCGACAAGCCGCGCGCCTCCGATGCCGAGGTCGCGTGGTACGCCGCGCGCCTGCCGCAGGACGCGGGGCCGTCACTCGAGGTGATGTCGGGGTCCGGCCGCCTGCTGATCCCGCTTCTGCAGCAGCGGCGCAACGTGCACGGTGTCGATCTGTCGCAGCCGATGCTCTCGAGCTGCGAGGCTCGCCTCACCGCCGCGGGCCTCGCGACGCCGCTTTTCCGGCAGGACGTCACGGCGCTCAATCTGCCGTTCCGCTACGTCGCGGCAATCGTCGCGGCCGGCTCGTTCCAGCTGCTGACCGATGGAGTCGCGGCGCAGAAAGCGCTCGAACGCATTCGCGCGCATCTCGTCGATCCCGGACATCTGTTCATGGATTTGTACGTGCCCGCCGAGGCCGTGCATCCGCCCGGCGCACCGGTGGTCCAGATTCAGACGATCGCACTGCCCGACGGCACGAAGGTAGCGCGGCGCTCCGAAGTCTACGTCGAAGTCGAAGGAAAGCGCATCGACATCAAGAGCCGTTACGAGCAGCGCGAACGCGCCACGATCACGTCGCGCGAGGACGAGACGCTCGCGGTGACCTGGTACAGCGAGGACGAGATCGTCGCGCTGCTGCGGGACGCGGGCTACCGCGACGTCACGATCGGAGAACCGGCGTGGGGTACCGATGAGACCACGCCGGAAGGGGAGCGACGGTTTTCGGTGAGCGCGAGAGTCTAGTTAGATTGCAGTGTAGGCCGCGATCACCTCAGCTGTTCCGCGAACGGTGGTCTGCACTGCGCTCCCGATTAAGCAGTATCGGGAATTCACTATTTTATCGGTCCGCCGGAACCTGAGGCAGGACATACGTTCACGAACGCGGCCCCTACTTTCTTGAACGACGGCTTGCCGGTAACCGTCAATCCCGCCTGACAATAGACAGAGGCTAAGCCATTTCTGTCGATGCCAAGGCCAACAGGGGGGGCGGGGGTGGGTCGCTGATCCATAGGAACGGCATGATCAGGACGACCTCAGGATGGTCCTGGGCATACGACAAATACGACGTCGGATCCATGCGCCAGGGGTCGGCTCCTCCTGGTATCAGGATGAGTCGCTGCCCCGGATTCAGCTCCATCGAATTCGGGCCGAGGTAATAGTTGCCGGCGTCAGTGCCGATCCAGTCGTAATACTGCGCCCCGGTTGGGTTGTGGTCGCTGTAGATCACCGCAATCGCGCACCCGCCCAACTCCGGGTATTCCGCGCACAAGGCGTGGATAGCAGCGTTGGCGTCGCGGATATCATTCGAGCTCAGGTCCGTCATGTCTGGCTCGTCAATCGGATAAAACGCCACAACGAGGTCGAGTCCGCCAAGACGCTTGATGTGGTCCAACAGCGCACGTACTTTGTCCACATTGCCTAGATAGTGAACGTGACCATTGGGATCTGTGACATGGATGTAGCCTATTTCCAGCATGGCCTTCATGCCATTGGCTCGCATCAACGGGACGTGGGTTTCCAGGCTTTGTATGCTGTTAGGGTCCACGTCGTTGAAGATCCCCAGTTCGAACGACAGATTCGTGTGAGCGACAACTTCCTCGAGGCCGATTCCGGTAAACCAGTAGCCGAAATAGGTGCTCGGCGCAGGCGGCGTCACGGTGAACGAAAGCTGGGCGCTGGTTGTGCTGGCGCCGAGGGTGTCATACGCCTGCGCGGTCGCCACGTGCGTCCCCGCGGGGAGGTTGGCCCACGACCAGGAGTACGGTGACGAACTGTCGGACCCGAGGAGCGCGCCGTCGCCATAGAAGTCGACTCTGGCGATGCCGTTGTTGTCGCTGGCAGTGGCGTTCAGCGTTACGAATGCCGGTGCAACCAGGCTGGAGGAAGAGTAACTAAGGGAGACCGCGGGTGGCGGATTGATCGTGGAATTGACGCTGACCATGTCGGTCGACCTCGATGCCGAGCGTCATCCCGTTGAGGTTAGTGTTCTCCTTGCGTAGCACCGCCTTGAGGCTGACCTTGTAGTTGTTCCCGGTCGCCACGCTGACGGTTTGAGACATCGTGCCATCGCCTTGCAGGTACGCGACCAGCTTGCCATCGCTCGTGGGTCCGGTTTGCGCGGTATAGGCGCTGCCATTGGAGGCGATTCCACGAGACGATCCGGTGTTCGTGCTGAAGGACCACGGGCTGCCGGCGATGAGGCCACCCGCGGCCGCGACATACACGTTGGTAGCGAGCGACGGCAATTCGAAACTGCCGTCGGATAGAGATTGCGCACCCGCGAGCAAGTGCGCAAGCAAGAGGACCACAAAACCGGAAAGCCGTGCGAGCACCGCCGAGCGACAGATGCGAAGCACGAGAACCTCCCTTAGTGAGCGCAGCCCTTGATGGCGTGCCCTTCCCTGTTCAGTTGCGTTCTGAATCTCATGAAATTCTCCGGTATCCGACGCGCTCCGATGCAGAGGCATCGGAGGCGGGGCACAATTCGTGCAAAGGAAATCAAAGGCATCAAATGCGCACGCAATCGACATGCGTGTCCATCGTCATTCAACTGCGGGTCCATCTGCCGCGCGGAATCGCCCGGCGCAAGATCATTTGATCTGTTCGAATCGGTACTGGACGTCCGTCGTCTTGCTCGGTGCGCCAACGACAAGACCAAGCGTCAAGATCGATCGCTCTTCGTGCCAAATTTCGATGGATCGAACTAATATGCCGGCATCGGATTTATAGAGTTTCTGCAGGGAAATCTGATTGTTCCACGTGCCTTCTCCGCCAATTTCGCGCTTCTTGAAATTGAAAAAGGCACTTTCGCCACATTGCCAGCCATCGGTGGGGCCGAATTCAAACGTTCCCAGGCTCTCACCTTTTCCGTCGAATGCCTCCAGTGCGAACTTTCCATGCGCCGGGTGAGATATCCGCATGGTCTGCACGTCGTATTGGATCGGCGACGGGGGTGCAGGCATGCTGCTCAGCGGTCGCTTGGCACCCTTTTCCTTGCCTCCGCCGATCATCCAGGAAAGGTGAGCGTCTACTCGCCGCGCGCCCCGATCAATTGTTACTCCAGCTTCGCGATAGGTTCCGCTTAGATCAGGACAGCGGCCATCGACCTTCATCTCGCCCGGCGTCGCCGCGGCCGCGTGAACGGATTCGATTCCCATAAACACGACAAGAATGCGCAGCCACACCTGACGGTCAACCGACATCCTGCGTCCACATCCGCGTCAATTCATCGTGAACCGTGTCCACTTTAATCATGTCGGCCACGCAGCTTACCGTTTGGGTCGAATTGCAAGCGCATCGTAGGCGCCTGCCGGTATGTTGACGGCGATCGCGAAGGAAGACGCTGGAAATACGTTGAACCCGTTTAACACTTCCCCAAATACCTTTTCCAGGCCCGTACGGTTGATCGCGTTGCCGAGATTGTCGTACCAGAATCCAGAGTTGAAATAGTCGTGAGGGCCGGAGAACGATTCGACCACGCGGTCAAGCAGGGTTCCCGGCGAATAAGGAATGCCGATGAACTTCCCGGCGCCGCCCTGGAGGCCGCCCAGCGCGCTCTCCTGTTTGACCAGGAGTTCGCGCAATTGTTCGCCGGTACCACTGAATTTCCATGGCGCATCTTCGGATTTGATGCATGTATAGGTGCCTTCATTGCAAATCGCGAACAGTTTCAACCGGCCTCCGCCTGCCTTCAGATTGTCGTCCAGTAGTCCGGCGGAGCTGCCGGACATGTTGTCGACACAAAAATTATCCGTCGAGCAGATGCCGACGAAACGCCTCGATGACTCGATAGTCACCTCGCGCAGCGCCACATTTCCGTAGCTGAGCAGCGATATCGCCAAGGTGATCTCAGCAGCGCGGCGCCAATCTCCTCCAGTGAGATATGCGCTGGCCGTGCCAACCGCGGTTTGCACGCCAACACGGCCGAGTGTCCAGGCGCCGCCGTAATATCCGCTGACAAAGCCGCCGGCGGCGCCGGTGATGGCGCCATAGACCGCGCTCTCGAGATTGCCACCCATTATTCCGCCGGCGGCAAATCCTGCCGCGGCGCCCGCGGCGGCGGACCCCTCCACGGTAAGTGTCGCGACGGTCGCGCCATATTGAAAGTCCGCAACGGCAGCAAACAGGGTCGCGCCATTGGCTGACTCCAGCGCTATGGCCGCCATCCAGGCGCTCGCGATTCCGTAGGTGGCAATCGCGGCAACTATCGCGATTATCGGCCGCCGCCACTTCGTCCACCAGCTGAATCCGGTCGGGTCCGTGAAACTCAACGGGTTATTCAGAACGTAGGTGTAACGGTTGTAGCTCTGGATGTTGTATGCATCCTGGACCAACGGGTCGGCGCTCAGGAAACGCCCCGTGAATGGATCGTAGATACGGCCATTCATGTGCACGAGACCGATTCCGCCAACGGCAACATCGTCGAGCATCTCGTGCCCGGTGAAACCGCGTTCCTCGAGCGGCTCTCCCGTACCGATGTAAGGCGTTAGCCTCCGCCCCCAAACGTCGTACGTGAACCGCTCGACGACCGCTCCCGTTTCGCTCGTCACGGCGGCGAGCGATCCGAGGTGGTCCTTGTGCCAGTAGCGCGTCAGAGTGTCGTTGCCAAGGCCCGGGCGTAAACGTTGCAGGACCAGCGCGATCACGCCTTCCGGCGTGCTGATGTAGTGGCGTCGGTAGACCGAACCATCGGGCCGGGTTTGCTCCTCGTAGAACTGGTTGCCGACGAAATACGTCACGCCACTGGACGAACTTGTTTCCACAATCCGCGCGTGACCGCCGTCGTAAACATAGTCGAGCGTGCCGCTGCCCCCGGAAATCCGCGACGGCATGTTGAATGGCGCCATCGTCACCGTTCGGCCACCACCGGTGGTCAAGTTGCCGCTGGCGTCGTAGTTGTACGTGGATCCGCCTGTCGTTCTCAGCCGGTGCGTGCCCGGCCAGTACGTGTAAGCGCCGGTACCCGACCGCGACGTGATGTTGCCGGCGGCGTCATACGCGGCAATCGTCAAGCCGTTGGCCGTCACGAGGCGGTTGATGGGGTCGTACCCGAACGTCTCGGTCGCCTGACCGACGATCGCATCACCGCGACCGAGCAGATTGCCAACCTCATCGAACGTGTAATTCGCATTCTGCACACCGGGGGTCACCACCGCTTTCACGCGGCCCAGCGGGTCATAGATGTGCGTCGTCGTGTGAGGCCCCACCTGCATCGACGCGATCTGGCCGTCGAGATACCGATTCGACGCCTTCCAATAGGTCGTGACGCCGCTCGAATCCGTCACCTTTGAAAGATGCCCACCCCATGCCGCATAGCTTTGTGCGGCGACGAGGCCGCTCGGATACTGAACCTGCGCGACACGGCCATTGTTGTCGTACTGCGTGATGCTTACGAACGTCGAGGCTCCAATGGTCGTTGTGCTCGTCGTCGGCCGGGCCGCACCGTCGTACGCTATGGATTGCCTGTGCGTGAGGTTCGCCGCGGTGTACGGCGTGCCGCCGTGGCTCTCCGTCGAGCACAGCCTGCCTTTGCCGACGGCGCACGAGTCATACGTCCATAGCGTGCCGACAACTACCGCACCTGTTTCCGCGCCGGCGTACTCGCGACGCTCGACCATGCGGCCCAGCATATCGTAGACGAGCCGATTTTCCTGGCCTTTGGCGTCGCGCTGCCAGATCAGTTCACCTGCACCGTTGTATCTGTACAGCCAGTCCTTCGTCGTGTTCGCGACCTGGTCGAATCCCATGTCGGGATCGGTCATCGTGATTTTGCGCCCGCGTTTGTCGTAGGTCATCGCGACGACGATGAGGGTGGGCCCGGTCACTTTCGTCAGGTTGCCGAATGGATCGTAGAGGAACGAGGTCGTACCGACGGCGTCGGTGGCAGACGTGGTGAGCCTTTGGCTGTTGACAGTGCGCGAAGTGATTTGCGGCAGGCCGCCAGACGGATTCGTTCGCGTGATGGTGGTTGTCAGCGCGCTGTAGGCCGTCGAGGAGGTCGTCGTCCGAGCGCTCGAGCCGTCATTTCCGGTCGTCAGCTCGGACGTCACGCGATTGAGCACGTCGTAGCTGGGCTGCACCGTCAGCGTGCCGGCCCCCGCAGGTTTGCGCGTCGTCGCCTTGCGGCCGAGCGCGTCGTAGGTCGTTGCGGTTTCGGCCCAGGCGTTCGCGTTGAACGCCTTGGCAACGGTGCGCCGCTCGCGCTGCAGGTTGTCGTAGAACGCATATCCCCAGCCGCCACCCGACGCCTTGGTTCGTACCCGATAGGACTCCTGCAGCTGACATGACGATGCAGTCGGGTAAGACGGGTCGGCGCTCGCGCAGGCCTGGATCAGAACTTCAGTTTGTGAAAGGCGGTGCCCGGTCCCGCTAGTCGCATCGAACGAGGCATCGCAAACGCGCCGCCCCAGCCCGTCAAACAGCGTCGAAGTGGAAAGCCCGTTGGGCCCGTTCACAACGGCGACCGTGCCGAATCGATTGTCGTAGACGCGCGATTCCTTGTGATTGAGCGGATTTACTGTCGAAAGCGAAAGACGGCCACGATTATTCGCGGCGGTGTCGCCGTCGTAGAAGTTTGTCGTCGTGGTGCGAGTCTTGATCGTCACGACATTGGCGCCGTCCCGCTCCTGGAAGCGTATCGTCGCCGATTGCCGGTTGCCATAGCGGTCGTAGAGATACTGGGTCTCCTGCCACAGCCCGTAATTCACAGTGTCGCCCGCGTAATCCGGCTCGACGATTTCGCTGCAGACCATGCCCCACCAGCAGACTCCGTCATAGGGCGCGGAGGGATTGGGCTGCGTCGTCCCGTAGACCCACGACGACGCGCGGAACGCGGATTGGCCGTTGGCCTTGACGGACCTGACGTCGCTGCGCTTGACGCGCCCCAATAGCCAGTTGACGTTGTCATTGTTGTAGGTGCTCGTGGTCTCCTTCAGATACGAACCCCCATCCGCGGCGTCATACGTGGACACTTGGACGAAACCACGGTTGCCGAACGTGTCGACCTGCGCAATCGGAATCGTCGTCACCGTCTCCGGCAACGGGGGACCGTTCGGATACTCGAAACTCTGCTCGCGTGTCTCGATCAGGTGAACCTGCTGAATCGAGCGCGCGAAGGCCGTCGGCTGTGAAATGCTTGCAATCGTCAGCCCTTGGTACGAAACGCCGGATGCGTACGATCGGGTTGTCCACGTCTGCGTCGACGCATTCACCAAGGAGAAGTTGGCGTTCCGAACCTCCAGCAAGGATGCCTGCAGGATCGATGGATTGGCGCGGAGCCCATCCTTCGGCGCCCACTTCGACATCCGCATCGGCCGACCGGAAAGCGGCCAGACCTGAAGTGACTCCACCTCGGATACGATGCCGTTGCCGTCCAGCGTGCGGCGGCGGAAGAACCCCTCGATTCCGCGGCCGTCGGTGCGTCCCTTCAGGCCTTCGTAGAAATACGTGCTGACGAAGTCGCTGCCGACCCCATTGCTGGCGCGCGTCTCCTGCACAACGTAGAGAGGCGATTGGATAACGAGTTCACGCGGCTGCACCGATTGTTGTGCTGCAGTGCCTTTCGTGTAGACGAATGCGTTCGTGATCGGCGCGTAGGCGATCTTCGTCGTCGCCTGCAAACCCGTGGTGATCGTTTTCAGCTGGTCGGCAAAGGTGTCGGACGCCATGCCGAGCACCCAGGTGTTGCCGCTGCCGCTGTTGCGGATTGCGATGTCGGTCTTGCCATCGCCGTTGAAATCGCCGGCGCTGAACTCCGAGGCGGGGTGGTTATTGCCGGCGTTCGGCCACGATGGGAAGTTGTTGAATTGGGCCGCGCAGTTGAATGAACTGCCCGTCGAATAACACACCACGAACGTCCTGGAACTTGGATCCCACGCGGTGGTGTCCGTCCGTCCGTCGCCATTGAAGTCGCCGTAGAGGACGTTCTTGAAGGTCGTCGTGTTCTGCCCGCTCCAGATGCGGCAGCGCGGGGCGGTGAGCGGGTCGACCTGGCTCCCTTTGCCGTTCACCAGTCCCGCAGCCGTCCAGTGCAGCGCCGGGTCGGTGTACTCGAATCCGCCGTCGCCGGTCGCGATGCAGACCTGCCAGCATCCGACTGTCGAGTTCAGCTTGCAGGTTTCAGTCGAGGCAACAGTCGACTTGTCGAGCAATGTCAACATGTCCGCCAGGCCGTCGCCGTTGACGTCGAGAATGACGGCGCGCTCGAAATCGCCTTTTATGCCGCCCGTATACTGGGCCGGGCAGTCGAATGCCTTCGACAGATCGGCCTGGTCGAATTTCGAAAGGCAGACGCGCCATTGGTCATGCGTCGGGTCCTGGTCCGACTTCTCGAGATAGTCGGCCTTGCCGTCGCCGTTGACGTCGGCGATGAGCACCCGGTCGCGCAGATTGCCGGAAGCGGTATTTTCCGGAATCTTGGTGGCAAGAATGCATTTGAATCCGGAATCCGGCGGAGCCTTGCCCGTGGCAAAGCACATGTCCCAGGAGTTGTAGTACGCGCCGTTGATAAGCTGGCGGCCCGTATTTGTCTTGGTAAGGATGTCGATCTTGCCGTCGCCGTCGAAGTCGCCCCAGAAGAATTCGTTCCATTCCGAATTCGTGCGATAGAGGATCGGACCCGACTGCGTCACGCATGCGTCGAACCCGTTGCCGTTGAAGAGGCAGGACCGCCATGTCTTCGACGTGACATCCCAGGTGAGAAGTCGCGCCTTGCCGTCACCGACCGTATCGGCGACTTCCCAGCGAGAAATATCGCCGTTGTCGCCATAGCTGTTGATCGTGTACGTCGCGCAACTGCCGAGCGGGCCGAGACAAACCTCCCATTGGTTCAAGAACCCCGACGCGCCGACGTACCGGATCATGTCGGACTTCCCGTCGCCATTGAGATCCGCGATCCTGACCGTGGATGCGTCGGCGTTGGCTGCCGTAATGGCAGGGGACGACCCGGTGCCCAGGAACCATGCGAGGTCTGAGGACGAACCGCTCCAGTTGAACGTCGTCGCCGCGAGACACGTGCCGTCGCCGGCGCACTCCTGAACCTGCTGCAGCAGCATTCGCTGCGTCACTGGGCTGGCGCCGTAGGTCATCGTGTACGTGCGCGTGACTGTGCCCGGCGTCGAACTGCTCTTGTCGACCGTGACGCGGATCGAATCGAGCTTCTTTGTCAGGGTCGACGCGCCGGCCCCCTGGTCGTAAAAGCGCTGGACGTCGCGAGGAGCGACGTTGCTGCGATCGGAGTAGTTCAAGACGACTTCGTTGTACCCCGGGTCGGTGACCGCGCTGCTGTGCACACCGTAGTAGCGGATAGCGGTGGGCCAGAACTCGACGTCGGGGAACGATCCCGGCGGCGTCACGGCGTTGAATCCGACCGGCGCCTGTGCTGCGGACGCCGTGACTAACCCGTTGGTGCCGTCATAGTCGATTTCCATGTAATTACCGGTGCGGTCCATCACACGGTCGAGCGCCCAAACCTTCACCGAGTTCGTCCGGGTCGCGTCGTAAAGGCGCTGGTACCAGCCGGCGCTCAGGATCCACCAGCGACTGCCGTAATCGAGGATCTGCCCGGACTTGGTCCAGACGCGCCACCGTCCCGGCCCGACCACATTCAGGTTGTCGTCGTAGCGGACGATCTTGCTGTAGCTCTCGATCTCCGTCCGATACTCGACCGTGTTGCCGCTTTGCGCGACGGGCACCAGGCGCTGGCCGTCGAGGCAGTAGGCATCGTTCGTGGTGGTGGTGTCGTAGTTAATCGCAGTCCGCTTGCCGTCCTGCGCCTCAGTTCCAGGGCAGCGCCCGATCATCGACAATCCCGAGACGCCCCAGCCCGCGCCGACGTGCCCGCTGCCGCCCTGACTGCTGTAGTTCAACGTGAGCCCGGGCTGCATGCCCGCCGTGCCCGGCGGCACCTGGACCGGGATCGAATACGTGGCGGCGCCCGTGTCGCTGACGCCGAACGTGCCCGGTGTCGCGCCGACGTTGCTCGTTACAACCGGCGTCGTGCAGACGAGATCGGCGTCACCGACCGCGCCGGACGCCGACACGTTCACTGCAATCGAAACCTCGGCGTACAGACCGCGCGAGTCGTAGGCACGCGCCTTGACGGTATGACTGCCCACTCCCACACCGCTCCAGTCATACGAATACGGCGCCGCAAGGTCGGTGTTCAGCAGCCCGTTGTCACCGTAAAACTCGACGCGCTGGATCGCGCCGCAGCCGGTGGCAGTGCTCGCGGCGGCGCTCAACGTGAATGTCGCGGGTGCGAATCCCGTCGCGCCGGACGAGGGCGAGGTCAGCGTCACCGTTGGCGGGCCGCACACGTAGACCCGCACCGCCCCGGACGCGGTCACGACGCCCAGGTTGTCGTACGCCTGCGCGAACACCGAATACGCGCCAGCCGGTGCGTTAGTCCATGTGAAAGCGTACGGCGAAGCGAGGTCGCTGCCAACGAGCGTTGCGGCGTTCCAGAACTCGACTTTTGCGATCGCGCTGTTGGGACTCGCCGCCGTCGCCGCGAAGGCAACGCTGGCCGGCGCCGTATAGACCTGGTTCGCGGCCGGCCCGGTCAACGATACCGTTGGCGCGGCGGGTACACCCAGGTAGACGGTATCGATGAAGACGGTGTTGTCGTTCAGTGCCGGATTGACGCCACGGATCGTGATCGTGTGGCTCCCGGCCCCCAGCGCCATTGCCGGCGTTGCGTAAGTCCGGTATGCGACGTTGTCCGGAATGCCGGTCCACTTGACGACGGTATCGACTTCGATTGACAGCACCATCCCGCTCGAATCCTGATTCTCCTTGCGCTGGATCGCCTTCAGCGACACTTGGTAGGTGCCGGCTGCCAGGTTGACCGCTTGCGACACCGTGCCGTCGCCCTGGATGAACGCCACCTGCTTGCCGTCCGTCGTATTCACCGTCTGCGCGGTGAACAAACTGCCGTTGGTCGAGATTCCGCGCGAGCCATTCGCCCCGGCGAATGTCCACGGGCTACCGAATATCGTCGGCCCGCTCGCTGGCTGGTAACTCGGGTTGGGCAGTGCCGGCAGTTCGAAGCTCCCATCGGCGAGCGCCGACGCCCCCCCTGTTGCGGTGACGACGACAATCGCCTCCGCATAGAGACCGCGCGCATCGTACGCTCTCGCCTTGAGGGTATGACTGCCCGCCGCCACGCCGCTCCAGACAAACGAATACGGCGCCGTGGTGTCGGTGTTCAGCAGCCCGCTGTCACCGTAAAACTCGACCCGCTGGATCGCGCCGCAACCGGGAGCCGTGCTCGCGTTGGCACTCAGCGTGAACGTCGCCGGTGCAGGCACCGTCGCGCCGGAGGCCGGCGAGGTCATCGTCACCGTCGGGGGCCCGCATACGATTATCGGCACAGCGCCGGAGGAGACGACGACGCCGAGGTTGTCGTACGCGAGCGCGGACACCGAGTACGCACCCGCTGCAATGTTGTTCCATGCGAACGCGTAGGGCGTTGACACGTCGGTACCGACGAGCGCCGCACCGTTGTAGAACTCGACTTTGGCGATCGCACTGTTGGGGCTCGCCGCGATCGCCGCAAACGCAACGCTGGCGGGTGCCGCATAGATCTGGTTCGCAGCCGGCGCGGTCAGCGACACCGTCGGCGCGACCGGCGCGCCGACGTAGGCCGCATCAACAAAGATCGTGTTGTCGTAGCCGAAGACCTGATTGGTCGACCGGATCAGAATCGTGTGGCTCCCCGCGGTCAGCGCCATCGCCGGCGTTGCGTAGGTGCGGTACGCCACATTGTCCGGAACGCCCGACCACTTGATCGCACCATCGACCTCGATCGAAAGCGTGATCCCCGCCGGCGCGTCGTGGTTCTCCTTGCGCTGGATCGCCTTTACCGAGACCTGATAGGTGCCGGCCGCCAGATTGACCGCCTGCGAGATCGTGCCGTCGCCCTGGATGAACGCCACCTGCTTGCCGTCCGTCGTATTCACCGTC
>JBDTLY010000044.1:0-12886 GCA_039934535.1 Casimicrobiaceae bacterium
TGAGCGTGATCGCGGCGATCTGCTCATACGCCTTCTTCCGCTCCGCCGGGTCGCGCGCCGTGCGCGAGCGCACGAGCAGGTCGTCGACCTCCTGCTTGCAGTAGGCCGCGTTGTTGAGCGGCTGCTTGCAGCCGATGAAGCTGAAGAGGTTGCCGTCCGGATCGGCGCGCCCGCTCCACGCGAGCACATACACTTCGAATTGCTGCTTGTCCGCAAGGTCGAGCGACGTCGAGAACTCGGTCGCCTGTATCTTCACGTCGAAGCCGGCCTCCTTGACCATCGATTGCACGACCTGCGCGATCTTCTGCGCGTCGCTCGTCGTCGGCGTCATCAGCGTGAAGCTCGGATTGATCACGCCTGCCTGCTTCAGGAGTTCCTTCGCCTTCGCGACGTCGCGCTTCGGAATCGGCATGTTCTTCGCGTAGTACGGGTTCGTCGGGGCGACCCACTGGTTGCCGGGGGTCGCCTGGCCCTCCATCACGACCTGGACGATGCCGTCGCGATCGAGCGCGAGCTCGAATGCCTCGCGCACCCGCGGGTCGGTGCCGAGCGCGCTCTTTTTCGCGTTGTCGTTGTTGCCGACGTTGATCGTGATGCCCTGGTAGCCGATCTCGGTGATCTTCGAGATCCTGAACCGGCTGTCCGACTTGAGGCCGGGAACGTCGGAAGGCGCCATCCGCTCGATGAAGTCGAGCTGCCCCGACTTGAGATTGGCGAGGCGCACGGTCGAGTCGACAATCGGCAGGTACGTGATCTTGTCGAGGTGGATCTCGCCCTTGTTCCAGTAATTCGGGTAGCGCTCGACGACGATCCGGTCCTGCGCGACGCGCTCGACGAACTGGAACGGTCCCGAGCACACCGGCTTGGCGCCGAACTTGTCGCCGGCGGCCTGCGCCGCCTTGGGCGACACCATCATGCCGGAACGATCGGCGAGCGCCGCGAGCAGCGGCGCGAACGGCGCCGACAGGTTGAGGCGCACGGTCATCGGGTCGACGACGTCCACGCTCGCCACCGGCGCAAGCTCGCCACGGCGCTGGCTTCCCGCCATCGTCTTGTGCCGCTCGATGTTGAACTTGACCGCGGCGGCGTCGAGCTTCTCGCCGTCATGGAACGTGACGCCGGGCCGCACCTTGATCGTCAGCGCCTTGCTGTCGGGCGACCATTCCCACGACGTCGCAAGCTGCGGCACGATGGCGAGTTTCTCGTCGATGTCGAACAGCTTGTCGCACAGCGAGGCGAAGACAACGCGGCCGACAAACGTTCGGGCAAGCGTCGGGTCGAGGACATCCGGGTCCTCGGCGAGTCCGATGCGCAGCGCCTGTCCGCCGGCCGGCGCGCAAAACAGCATTGCGGCGAAAGCGAATGCCGCGGCAATTCGGGCGTTACGCGGAGTCGGGGTCATTTTTAAATCTCCGTAGTGTCGTCAGGGAAGACGTTGGGCGGAAGCGCGGGGGAGCGCCAAGGCCGTCGGTGAGAATAGCACTTGCTTGCGGCGCGAAGAACGCCTCACGGGGACGGCGAACGGAATGCCGCCTGGAGCCGCAGGAGCCGCGCGTTCTGCGGCAGCGTCGCGGCATCCGGGGCAAAATCCGTCGGCGCCGACAGCTCGCGCCAGAAGTGGCACGCGACGCCGTGGCCGTCGGCCTGCGCAAGCGGCGGCGTTTCCTCGGCGCACTTCGCTCGCGCGTGAGGGCACCGTGTACGAAACCCGCACCCCGACGGTGGATCCATCGGATTGGGCACGTCGCCCGCAAGGAGCATACGATTCCGCCGCAGCGCCGGCTCCGGCACGGGGATGGACGCCAGCAGCGCCTGGGTATACGGATGGCGCGGAGACGCGAAGAGCGCGCGCTTGTCGGCGTACTCGACGATCCGTCCGAGGTACATGACGGCAACGCGGGTCGCGATGTGCCGGACCACGGCGAGATCGTGCGCGATGAAGATGTAGGCGAGCCCGAGCCGCTGTTGCAGATCGCGCAGCAGGTTGACGACCTGCGCCTGGATCGACACGTCGAGCGCGGAGACCGGCTCGTCGCACACGATGAGGCGCGGCTCGACGGCCAGCGCGCGCGCGATGCCGATGCGCTGGCGCTGGCCGCCGGAAAATTCGTGCGGATAACGTCGCGCGTGGATCGGCGCGAGTCCGACCTGCTGCAAGACCTCGGCCACGCGCTCGGCGCGGCGGCCTTCCGCGAGGCCGTGCAGCACCAGCGGTTCCGCGAGCATCTGCCCGATCGTCATCCGCGGATTGAGCGACGCGAACGGGTCCTGGAAGATGATCTGCAACGTGCGACGATGCCGCCGCATCGCTTCGCCGGACAGCGCCGTCAGGTCTTCGCCGTCGAACTCCACCGTGCCCGCGGTCGGCTCGAGCAGTCGCAGCACGAGACGCCCCGTCGTCGACTTGCCGCAGCCCGACTCGCCGACGAGTGCAAGCGTCTCGCCGACCGCCAGCTCGAAATCGACGCCGTCGACCGCGCGCACGACGCCGTTCGCGCGTCCGAAGAAACCCTGCCGCACGGGAAAATGCTTGACGAGGCCCTGCACGCGCAAGAGCGGCGTAGTCATGCGTCCGTCACTCGATTGGCGCGCGCCAGCACGCGGCCGCATGTCCAGGCGCGATCTCGACCAGTGGCGGGTCCTCGCGCCGGCACTGCTCGACAGCAAAGGGGCAGCGCGGGTGGAAGCGGCAGCCGTGCACGGTCGTCTCCGGACCCGGTACCTGGCCCTCGATCGCGGCAAGCCGCGCCTGCTCGAGGTGGAGCCGAGGAATCGAGCCGAGGAGCCCGATCGTGTACGGATGCTGCGGCTCCGCGAACAGCGCGGCGACGGGCGCGCGCTCGACGATGCGGCCCGCGTACATGACGACGACATCGTCCGCGACTTCGGCGACGACGCCGAGATCGTGGGTGATGAGGACGATGGCGGTTCCGGTCTCCTCGCGCAGCACGCGCATGAGATCCAGGATCTGCGCCTGGATCGTGACGTCGAGCGCGGTCGTGGGTTCATCTGCGATCAGGAGCTTCGGGCCGCACGCCAGCGCCATCGCGATCATCACGCGCTGGCGCATGCCGCCCGAGAGCCGGTGCGGATACTCGTCGTAGCGCCGCTCGGGCGACGGAATGCGCACCTTGCGCAGCATCTCGATCGCTCGCCCCTTCGCGGCGATTCGTCCGTCCGGACGATGGCGCAGGATCACTTCGACGATCTGGTCGCCGACCGTGAAGGCCGGATTGAGCGAGGTCATCGGCTCCTGGAAAATCATGCCGATGCGATTGCCCCGCAGCTCGCGCATTGCCGCGGGCGGCAGCGTGAGCAGGTCCGTGCCCTCGAACACGATCTCGCCGGCGGCGATCCGTCCGGGCGGCTGCGGGACGAGCCCCATGATCGACAGCGCGGTGACGCTCTTGCCGCAGCCCGATTCGCCGACGATGCCGAGCGTGCGCCCGGGGGAGACTTCGAAGCTCACGCCGTCGACGGCGGGAATCTCGCGCCCCTCGACCTTGAACATCGTCCGCAGATTCCGGACTGCGAGCAGCGCACTCATTTCTGCGTACGCGTCCGTTCCACCACGAACCGCGCGATGCGCTCCTCGATGTCGGCGCGGTCGACAATGCCCGCGGGATGCGCGCGCGACGGCAGGCAGGCGACGAAGGGCTGCAGTCGATCGCCGCTCTTTTCGTAGAGGCGCCGCAACTCGCGGAACGGCTCCTCGTGATCGTCGACGCGAAGGTCGAGCGCGGGATAGGACTCGGTCGTGTACACGAGGAGCGCCGCCGCCTGCTTGCCGCGCTTGTCGCCACCGGCTGCATCGCCTGCTTCCAGCGCAACCAGAAGGCGGTCTGCGAACGGCAAGGCGCGCGACCGCTCGTAAGCGGCCGCCGTTTCGCGCAGCACCTCCGGACCCGCAAGCATGTTGCCGGCGACGCTGTAGTGCTCGCCCGCGAGATGGCCGCACCATTCGATGCAGGCGCTTCCGGTATGCGCCGCAACGCGGCCGCGCGCATCGAGGACGTGCAGTTGCCGGTGATCGCGCCCGGCGTCGGGCTCGACCAACATGCGGACGACTTCCCCGGGCGGCGTCCCTTCCGCGAGCAACGCCAGGCCGGGCTCGCCGTACAGCGGATTGACGAGCGCCTGCGTCGCGAGCGCGCCGACGCCGCTGCGCACGTGCGGGCACAGCGCCCCCACCGCGAGGAAACGGCTCGCAATGGCGATGCCGAACGCGCCGTCAGAATCGTGCGCAAGAAGCGACCAGGTCATGACGTCAGGCAGCGGCGAGCGCGGTCATCGCACGCGCTTGGCGTGCAGCAGCGGAAATTCGGCGCGCCGCTCGAAACCGAGCGCACGGTACGTTTCGATGGCGCCGATGTTGGTTGCGATCACGTGCAGGAACGGCGTTTGGCCGGCGCGCAGCATCCGGTTGACGACCCGGCCGGTCAGCGCCCGTGCATACCCGCGCCGCTGCACGTCGGGATGCGTGCAGATGCCGCTCACCTCGCGACAATCGCCGACCCACATCCGTTCGCCGGCCATCGCGACCAGGCGTCCCCTTTCGCGGATGCCGATGAAATTCCCGAGTTCGACGGTGCGCAGCCGAAACGGGCCCGGATGCGTCATTTCCACCAGCGCCAGCATGTCGTCGACATCGGATCCGCCGAGCGCGACACTTTCGACGTCGCCTTCCGGCAGCGGCTTGCGTTCGATTCGTATCATTTGCGCAAGCCGCGTTTCCAGGACGGTTTCCCAGTTCGAGGAAAGCACAGGCACGCGAGGCCCGATTGCCCCCATGTCCTCGCCGACGTCGACCAGGGGCTCCAGCGCCTCGACGCTCGGCTCGCCGGTCGCGGGAAATCCGGTGATCGGAGAGAACTCGGGCGGATAGCGACGCACACGTGCGTCGCCCAGCGCGAGATGCGCATGGCGAGTCGTGAGACACGACCAGACGGGATTGTCCAGCTGGCGTTCGAGGTCGGTCGCGGCCATGTCCATGAAACCGGGATGCGGCAAAGACCCGAAGTGTAGCGTTGCCGCGCCCGCGGCGGACGACGCGGCTGCCGCCAGCATGCCGGCGAAAGTGGTAACCTGATCCGCACCGCGCGGGCCTTCCCCGTGCGGGCGTTCATGACCAAGCGCATCCTGATCATCCTCGGTCACCCGGACCCGCGTCCGGAGCGGCTCTGTCGCGCACTCGCCGAGGCCTATCATGCCGGCGCGTCGGAGGCCGGTCACGATGTCGCGGTGATCGACGTCGCGCGGCTTGACTTCGCGTCGCTCAAGACCCGCGTCGAATGGGAGGGACCGATCCCCGACAGCCTGCGCGTGCCGCAGGAAGCAATCGCATGGGCCGAGCATCTCGTCATCGTCTTCCCGCTGTGGCTCGGGACCATGCCCGCGCTCCTGAAGGCGTTCTTCGAGCAGGTGCTGCGCCCCGGCTTCGCGATGGAAGCAAAAGGGCCCGGCCGCTGGGAAAAGAAGCTGAGCGGGCGGTCCGCGCGCATCATCGTGACCATGGGGATGCCCGCCTTCCTTTACAAATGGCATTTCCGCGCGCACGGAATCAGGAGTTTCGAGCGCAACGTGCTCGATTTCGTCGGCATCGAACCCATCCACGAAACGCTGATCGGGATGGTCGAGGGACGCGATGCCGCCACCCGAGCGCGCTGGCTCGCGCGCGCAACCGAGCTCGGCAGGCGCGGCGGATAATGCCTTCGAACTGGAACCGTCGCCCCTACCCGCTCCCCATGCCCCGACGCTGGCTCGATTTCCTCTACGCGCACCCTTGGCTCACCTTCGTGCTGATGGTGGCGTTCTTCCTCTGCTTCGGCGTCACGTCGGTCAACCTGTTCGTGCTGCTCAAGATGAACATCGACCTGTTCGTCCAGTACGGGCTGATGGTGATCGAAGATGGTGCGCTCGAGCAGCTCGTCGACCTCATCGTGTCGGCCTCCTTGAGCATCATCTTCTACCTGGTTTTCAAGGTCTGCGAGCGCGTCCTGGTCGAGAAGCTAACGGCGAAAAAATTCGGCACCGGCGCCGACGCCCCGCGCTGATGTTCAGTTCGGCGCCACGGTGCCCGTGAACGCTCCCGGCGTGCCGTTGTTGAACAAGGTGTTGCCGAGCCCAGTCAGCATTGCGGCCCCCACTCCCACGGCCTGAATGTCAAAGCCGTTGTCGGTGATCAGGTTGTTCTTCGACAGGATCGTCGCGCCTGCCACCTGCGCGCGCAGTCCCGTGCCGTTGTACCGGATCACGCAGTTGGTGACGGAAAGGTTGGCGGTCGAACCGGCGCCACCGGCCACGGCGTAGATTCCGAAGCTTCCGTTTTCGGCCACGAGTACGTCGTTGACGACGCCGAGAACCTTGACATTCGCATTGAAGGGGGCCGCATTGAGCGCGATGTTGTTGCCGATGATCGCGCCGCGCTGGATGTCGAAGCGTACGGTCCGGTTCGCCAACGGATTGATGTGAATCGCGTCGCCGTTGCCGTTCGTGATCGTGCTGTCGATCAAGCGCAGGAAAACCGACGACCCGGTAATGTCCACGCCGGTGAGATTGCTCTCGACACGAACGTGGCTCAGGGTGACCTGGCTCAGGATGCCGGAGGTCGCCAGCTGCACCCCGATGCTGCTGTCGCGAACCAGCGTTTCGGTGACATCGAGATCGGTCTGCCCGGACGTGGTCAACGCGATACCGGCGCCCGTTGAAAATCCGGAAATCGCGCACCTATCGATCATCACGCGCAGGCCGCCGGCGACGACGATCCCGTTCGTTCCGGCACCGACGTTGTTGATCGAGAGCCCGCGCAGCACGACGACGTCGCTCGAACCGGCGTTGACCGTGATTCCGGTCCCCGACGAGACGCTGATGCCGGCATAGACGCCGGGCGGTGCGATGAGGCTGATCGGGCCGACAATTGTCACCGGCCCGTAGCCCGCGCTGTCGAGCACGATAACCTCGCCGCCGGCCAGCGTCTGGGCAATCGCAGACCCGAAGCTCCGGCAAGGTGCCGCCAGCGTGCATGCATTCGTGTCAAGACCCAGCGAGCCGACGAAGCTGCGCTGCTGGAGCGCGCTGGCTGGCGATGCAAAGGCGAAAATTGCAGCTGTTGCGACTGCGAACGCGACGAGTTTACACGGCGTTGCCTTCATGATTCGCTCCAGGTTGAGTGGCAGTGAAGATCCTACGCTAGACCCATCGTCCTGTCCCTCGAATCGAACCGGGCGGATACCTCCGGTGGGCACGGCCATGGTCACACCGGAGCGGGGTTTCCCTGGTCCGGCACGATGCCGGCTTCGCGTGCCGTGCGGATCCATACGTCGACCTGGTCCTTGAGGTAGAGGCCGAGCTCGTCCGGCAACGAGCTGCGCGCATCGAACGCGTGGCGCTCGCGCTGCTCGCGCACCTCCGGGCGCGCGGCGAGATCCGCCGCCCCGGCCGGCGGAAACGGCACGGCCAGGCGGATCGGCCTGTTCGGATACTGCGCCGCGGCGGGGGGCGCGAGCAGTCCCGCCACGAGCAGCATTGCGCACGTGATCGCGCGTCGCTGTGTCATCAACGCCTTCTCATGGGCGGGGTGCGCCAGCCGGCGATTGCGCGCCCGAGATCCGGCCGAACCAGAGCACCGACAATCCCGCGGCGGCGATCATCAGCGCGGCGCCGAGCGCGCACAGCAGCGCCGAGATCTCGGTCTCCTTCTTCTCCAGCACGTAGCGCGCATTGAGCGTCTCGTAGACCTTCTTGAGATCGGCGCCGCTGCCGGCGTGGAAGTACTCCGCGGCGGTGGCGAGCGCGATCGCCTTCAGCGCCTCTTCGTCGAAGCGCATGTAGATCGACATGCCGTCGGCATCCGCGGTCGTGCCCTGCGAGTTGCCGAAGCCGACGGTGTAGACCTTGATGCCGCGGTCGGCGGCGAGCTTCGCGGCCTCGAGCGGATCGGGGCCCGTCGTGCGACGGCCGTCGGTGAGGAGGATGATCGCGCCGGAGTGGTTCGACCCCGGCGGCACGGCCTTGAATTCCTTCTTCGGCGCGGCCTTCGGCTTGTCGATCGGGGCGCTGCGCGTGCCGTCGCGCCAGCCGCGCGCGCTCGTGTTCGCGGCCTCGAGCTCGGCCGCGTCCTCGGGGAAGAGCGCAGCGAGCGACACGATGATGCCGCTGCCGATCGCCGTGTGAAGCTGCAGCTGCAGCCGGTCAATCGCCTCGATGAGGTCCTTGCGGTCCGCAGTCGGCTTCTGGACGATCGACGCCGAACCGGCGAAGGCGACGATGCCGATGCGCACGTCCGAAGGTTGTTCCTGCACGAACGCCTTGGCGGCCTCGCGCGCCGCGGCAATGCGCGAAGGCTGGACGTCGGTCGCGCGCATCGACAGCGAGACATCCATCGCGAGGATGATCGTCCGCTGCTCCGACGGCAGCGTGATCACCGCGCTCGGCCGCGCGATCGCCAGGATCAGCGCACCGAACGCGAGCAGGAACAGCAGCGGCGGAACGTGCCGGCGATAACGCGCCCGCGTGCCCATCGCCGTTCGGATCAGCGCGAGGCTCGCGTAACGTACGGCAGCACGGGTCCGCCGGCGCTGCAGCAGCACGTACAGGCCCGCCAGCACGGGCAAGGCAAGCAACAGCCACAACGCCAGCGGCGCCTCGAACGTCATGCGTCTTCGTCCTTCCGGTGAGCGGCCATTTTCCCGCCGTTGCGGCCGCCGGCACAATGGGCCGCACGCCGGAAATGTTACGCTCCCGGCATGGCAAAGGATGTACATGCTTGCGCCTGACCGCATCGACGGCCTGCCCACGTCGGTCGCGCGGCCGGGCGTCCGCGTAGCCGCCGCGGCCGTCCTCGTCGTCGTGTTCGCGACGATGACATTCACGCCTGCCGGCGCAATCTACGACCCGAGCAAGAATTACGTCGAATCGCCGGCCGTCGCCGCGCGCTTTCCGGATCCCGCAACGCCCATCGCGACGCCGGCACTCCGCCCCAACCGCCGAAATTTCACGGGGCAGGCGGATATGATGAAATTTCTGGACGAACTCGCCGCGCGCACGCCGGACATGCGCATGCAGCTTGCCGGCCTGTCGCAGGAGGATCGCGCGATCCCGCTCGTCATCTTCGCGCACCCGCCGGCCCGGAGCGCGACGGAGCTCGCCGCTAACGGCAAGCTGACGGTCCTCGTGATCGGACAGCAGCACGGCAACGAGCCTGCCGGCGGCGAAGCGGCGCTGGCCCTCGCGCTGCAGCTCGCCGGCGAGCGGCGCGCGGTGCTCGACCGTGTCAACGTGCTGATCGTGCCGGTGGCCAACCCGGATGGCGCCCAGAACTACACGCGGGGCACCCTGAACGGCTTCGACGTCAACCGCGACCACCTGCTGCAGTGGACGCCCGAAGGCCGGGCGCTGGGGCGCATTTTCGCGGCCTACCAGCCCGCGGTCGTCATCGACAGCCACGAATTCGGGGTGAAGACGCGCTGGTTCGAGAAGTTCGACGCGGTTCAGCGCTACGATGTGCTGATCCAGTACGCGACGGTCCCGAACCTTGCGCCGGCCATCGCCGAAGCCTCCGAGAAGATGTTCCGGGTGCCCCTCGCGCGCGCGCTCGATGCCGCCGGTTTCGCGCACTCCTGGTACTTCGCGACGTCCTACGACATGAACGACCGCAAGGTGTCGATGGGCGGGGTCGTGCCGGACACCGGGCGCAACGTCGCGGGGCTGCGCAACGCGGTCAGCTTCCTCGTCGAAACACGCGGCGTCGGCCTCGGGCTCGCGCACCTGCGGCGGCGGGTCGAGAGCCACCTCGTCGCGAACAACGCCATCATCGACATCACCGCGCGAAATGCAGCCGCCATCATGGCGCTGGAAAAGCGCGCGCGCGACGACGTCGTGGCCGCCGCCGGGAAAGGCGAGTTCGTGGTCGCGGGCGCCGCCACGCCCGGGCGCAACACGCTCATCATGCTCGACCCCGAGACCGGCGCGGACAAGCCGGTGGAGGTCGACTGGTCGAACGCGCTCGAGATCCGGCCGACGCTTACGCGCGTGCGCCCCTACGGATACCTGCTGCCGGCATCGCAGGCGGCCGCCGCGGACCGCCTGCGCAATCTCGGCGTGACGATCCTGCGGGTCGGCGGCGATGGCATGGCCGACGTCGAGCGCTTCCGTATCGCCGGAGCAGTCGTGGCAAAAAAGGACGACGTGCGCCGCAACGACGAGGACGACGCGATCAACGTGGTCAACCTGACGACCGTCATCGAGAAGGCGACACTTCCCGTGCGCGCGGGCGACCTGTACGTGCCGCTCGACCAACCGCTCGGCAATGTGATCGCCGCCGCGCTCGAGCCGGACACGCAGTCGAGCTACGCCGCGAATTACGCGCTCACCTTTCCCGGACCGCGCGATCCCGATCGTTACGTGCGTGTCTATCGCGTCGTGTCGCCGCTGCGCATGCCGACGGGGCCGTGGAGCGGACTCTAGCGCGGTTCGTCACTTGCCGCCCGCCGCCTTGCGTTGCGCGAGGTCGATGTCGAGATATTTCCAGTAACTTGCGAAGATCGGCGGCGCGTAACCCCGCACCCACGGCTGCAGGATGTTGCTCTCGAGCCGGAAAGCGGCCGGCAGCTCCGGCATCCACGTCAGCGCAATGTCGTTCATCCGCTGCGCTGCCGCGACCTGCGCCGCCGGCGTGGCGCTGCGCAGGAAGTCCTCGGCGGCGCGATCGAAGTCGGCGTTCCTGAATTGCGTGATGTTCACGCGCCGCGGCTGCCGGCTGTGCAACTGGGACAGGACGTTGTAGCCCGAGGGTGATCCGCCGAAACCGCCGAAGTACGACTGGAACTTGCCCTGCTCCAGCTCCTTGATCGCGTCCTGGAACGGCGTCACGTGGAAATCAGTGCGCAGTCCCACGGCTTCCATGTTCTTCTTCCACAGTGTCTGAACTTCGCGCATCGGTGCTCCCGAGCGCAACGTCATGTTGATTGTCAGCGGCTTGCCGTCGGGCGTCTTCCTGAACCCGTCGGCGTCGCGCGTTTTGTAGCCGAACCGGTCGAGGAGCGCATTCGCCGCGGCGGGATCGTACAGCGGTTTCGGCGCAAGCGACGGGTCGTGGCCGCCGACGCCCGGCGGAATGAACTGGCTTGCCGGCAAGGCCTGCCCGGCGTAGACGATTCGAACCAGCGAGTTCGAGTCCACCGCGTAGGCCATCGCCCGCCGCAGCGCGACGCGGTCCTTGTCCGCGCCACCAATGACCGGATCCGCCATGTTGAAATAGAACTTGAACGTGAACGGCTCGGGAAATACATGGCGGACGTAGCCGCGCGCGGCGTACTCCGGTTTCAACTTGCCGTCAGCGACGAGGCGCCCCGCCACCTCGCCCCGCAACACGATCATGTCGAGCCCGCCCCGCTCGAACTGCAGCAGCCGTGGCAGGTCCTCGTCCATGAACGCAATGTCGATCACGCCGATCTGGGGAATTGACTTGCCTCGCATGCTGCGAACGAGCGCCGCCTGGGCCGGATCTTCGCTCGCGGGGAAGGAAACCTCGCGATAGCCGGGATTTGCTTCCAGCACGAGGCGCGACCCCCGCTTCCATTCCTTCAGCACGTAGGGCCCCGTGCCGACGGCACGCGTCCGGATGTCGCGCCCGGCCGCCTCGACCACTTCGCGCGCAGAGGCGCCGACGAAGGACAGGGGGTCGCGAATGCTGGGATAGTTGACTTCCGTCAGGCGCAGCTGCAGCGTGTAGCGATCGAGTGCCTTGAGTCCTTCGATCGGCCGGTCGTAGTCGAACTTGCCCGCCTTCGCGGCGGCATCGACCACCGGACGCGCGCCGATCAGGAGATCGGTAAGGATCGGCTGGCCGCCACGCCGCCCGTTAGGATCCATCCAGCGCTTGAGCGAATAGACGTAGTCGTCGGCCGTAAGCTCGCGCGGCTTGCCGCCGAAGGCCGGGTCGTCGGTGAAGCGGATCCCCTTTTTCATCCGGATCGTCCACGTCTTGCCGCCGTCGGTGATCTCGGGCAGAGCCGAGGCCGTGAGCGGCGCCAGCTTCGGCGGCGACGCCAGATAATCCCATTCGTAGAGGGGCTCGAAGATCGCGATCAGCACCTGGAACGAAGGGTCGTCGGAATATTGCTGGGGGTCGAGCGTCTCGATGTCCGGGGACGCGAGTCGCAGCACCTTCGCCGGGTCGGCCGCGTGGGCGACAACCGCAAAGGCGCAAGCCGCAAGAACCGGAAGCGCGACGCGTCGTCGGGTGTTCGTCATGCGATGCTCCGTGAAGGCGAGAGCATCCATGATAGCGTGCAACCCCGGCGAGAGAAGCGCCTCGCGGGGACGGGCCGCGTGCTACTCGAGCATGTTTTCGCGCTGCTCCAGGTTGACGCTGAGCTCGTAGAGGTCGTCGTCGAGCGCGTCGCGCGCCGAGACCATGCCGAGCGGGCGGCCGTGCTCGGCGACGGGAAGGTGCCGGAAGCCGCCGCGATGCATGATGCGCATCGCATGCAGGAAAGGCTCGTCGGGGTGGATCGTTTGCGGCTGCGGCGTCATCACCTCCGAGAGGGCCGTGGTCTCCGGATTGCGGCCCGGGGCAATCACCCGGAACAGCGCATCGCGCTCGGTGAAGATCCCGATCAGCTTCGAGCCTTCGACGACCATCAGCGCGCCCTTGCCCTGCGCCTTCATCAGGTGGGCGGCTTCGAGGACGGTTGTGGCCTTCGGCACCGTGAGTGGGGTTTGGGAGGCGACGACGGAGCGGACGGAGCGGATTGCCATGAGAGCCTCGCAATGCGGACTGGAACGAGACCATTGGGCGCTCGTGGACAATTGAAGTCAAGGACCGAAGGCCGGAACTGTTGACGAGGATCAGAGGTCAGCTTATGTTGGCGCTGCCTCCGGGTGG
>JBDTLY010000045.1:0-12747 GCA_039934535.1 Casimicrobiaceae bacterium
ACGCGTACGCCTATCCCGAACCCGCGGGGTACGCGGAACGCAGCCCCGGCGCGAGCGGCGCGTACTACGACCGCAACGCGCACGAATTCATCCTGCCCTACGAGGCCGTTCGCACTTCCCGCGATCCTGATGCGTCGTTGCTCGATTTCCTTCAGGCGACCTACGATGCAGCGGCTGACGGTGGCACGTGGGATCGCGCGGCGCTGGATCGCGCGCAGGCCGACTGGCCGTAGCGCGCAGAGGCGCCGAATGATGACAGTGACGGCGCGCTCATCCCATCCGATTGTCTACCTCTTCCTGATCGTCCCGTTCGGGGCGATGGGCGGCTATCTCTCGGTCGCTATCGGCTATCAGCTGACACAGGCAGGCGTGAGCGTGGGCGAAGTCGCGGCGCTCGTCGCGGCCAGCTACATTCCACAGACCTGGAAGTTTCTCTGGGCGCCCGTCGTCGACCTTACGTTGTCGCGCAAGCGCTGGTACGTGCTTGCGGGCCTGGTCACTGCCCTCGGAATTTTCGCAATGGGTATCGTGCCGACCGATGCCAAATCGCTACCGCTTATGTATGCCGCGGTGCTGATTGCGAGCACCGCCACCACGTTTCTCGCGATGGCGGCGGAGAGTCTCCTCGTCTACAACTCGTCACCGGAACAAAAGGGGCGGGCGAGCGGGTGGTTCCAGGCGGGAAACCTAGGCGGCAATGGCCTTGGGGGCGGCGCGGGGCTTTGGCTGGGCGAGACGCTGCCGGATCCCTGGATGGCGGGCGCCGCGCTCGCCATCGCGTGTGCGTTGTGCATCGGCGCGCTGCGATTCGTGCCGGAACCGCCGCCGATGCGGCGCGCCGGCCATATCGGTCGCACGTTGCTCGCCGTGCTGGCGGATCTCTGGCAAGTGGTGCGAGCGCGCGCCGGTTTTCTCGCCCTCCTCATCTGTTTCCTGCCCATCGGGTCCGGCGCCGCACAAGGGCTGTGGGGCGCCATTGCCGACGACTGGCACGCAAGCGCGGGCACGGTCGCGCTGGTGACGGGCGTGTTCGGCGGCATCGTATCGGCGATCGGTTGTATCGCCGGCGGATACGGTAGCGATCGACTGGATCGCAAGACCGCGTATGCGTTGTACGGGCTCCTGATGGCACTGTGCGCAGTCGCGATGGCGCTCGCGCCGCGGATCGAATCCATGTACATCGTGTTCACGCTCGCCTATGCCTTCATCCAGGGACTCACGTACGCGGCGTTCACCGCGGTCGTGCTGGAAGCGATCGGGCATGGGGCTGCCGCCACCAAATACAACGTGTTCGCGTCACTCTCGAACATGCCGATCGCCTACATGACGGTCGTCGACGGCTGGGCGCATGAGCGCTGGGGCGCCGCCGGGCTGCTCAACGTCGAGGCCGCGTTCGGCGTCGTCGGCATCGTCGTGTTCATCGCGATCGCCATGGCCACCAGGCGCCGGCCCGCAGCGGCAACAATCTGACGCGCGTCGCCTCTCTCAGGTTCGCCGGCTGCGCTTCGGGTTGGCGGCGACCAGGCAAAGCTCCGTGAAGAGCATCTGCGCGCCGACCTGTGCGGTAATGGTGGTGGCGTCGTATTGCGGCGCAACTTCAACTACGAGCACCGCCTGGCGGAATGGCCCGCCGTGATGGAATTTGGAGCCTTCGAATTCGCCGGCGGAATCGCAATGCGCGTCGATGTGCACCATGCCGACGGGGCGTTCGTGCCCCCGCGCTTTCAGGATCGGATAGGTGACCGAGTGATCGCCGCCTACCGCCAACGCAATCACGTTCGCTGCGCGCAGCCGCCGAAGATACGCTTCGATGTCGGCGATGCACTGCTCGAGCGAGAACCGGCTCGCCATCGGCACGTCACCGATATCGGCGACTTTGAGCATCCCCATGGGCGCAATTTTCAGCACGTGCTCGTACGGCCCGATGCGCTCGACGCCTCGCACCGCACGCGGGCCGATGCGCGCGCCCGCCCGGTTGGTGACGCCGAGGTCCATCGGCACCCCGACCAGCACAACGTCGATGTCCCCGCCTTTCGCGTTCGCGTATTTCTTGCGCAGGGTGTCGAGCTTGGCCGGGTTCATCGGCGCGCGATCAACGCTTTACGAGCGCGACGAGCTGGTCGAGCGCCTTGCCCCAGCCGTCGTGGAATCCCATCGCTTCGTGCCTCTTGCGCCCGTCCGCGTCGCCATGGATGACGAGCGCCGTGTACTTCGTCCCGCTTCCCTGCGGTTCGAGCGAGATGACTGCCGTGAACGAAAACGTCTCGCCGGGACACGCCGAGTTCGCGATCGCCGGCCGAAAACCGGGCAGCAGTGCATTGGTCCAGGTGAGCCGTTCGTTCGGCAAGACTTCGAGGAAGCTGCCGACGTTGGGGAATTCCTGTCCTTCCGGCGAGCGCATGATCGTGCGGAAGATGCCGCCGGGCCGAAGGTCGATCTCGCAGTCGATCGTCGTCCACGGCGCGGGCGTGAACCATTGCTTGATCAGCTCGGGCGTCGTCCATGCCTTCCAGACGAGCTCCCTGGGCACGTCGATAACACGCTCGAAGACGAGATCGAGTACGGGGTCCGGTTCGAACATTTTCATGCGGGTCATGACTTGTTCTCCTTGAGATTCGTGAGCAGGGCATCCAACTGGTCGAGGCGCCGCTCCCAGTGCGCGCGCTGCTTTTCCATCCACCGCTCCGCGGCCGCGAGCCGCCGCGGCGCGAGCCGGCAGGTTCGAGTTCGCCCCGCCTTGCTCGACCGGACGAGGCCGCACTTCTCCAGCACGTCGAGATGCTGCGCAAACGACGGCAGCGCCATCCTGAACGGCCGCGCAAGCTCGCTCACCGACGCGGGCCCCAGGCAAAGCCGCTCGACGACCGCTCGTCGTGTGGGGTCGGCCAGCGCGTGAAAGACTTGGTCGAGGCTGACGTTATAGTTAGGCATTTACCTAACTATAACGCGGTTCCGCGTTCCCGTCAATTCTGTGGTGTTGCGTACATGCGGATCCTTCGTGGAAACATTGGCGCAAAAACGCCAGTATTGGAGAAATACGTACGTGAGTGGCGCTTCAACCCGCCCTGGCACGGATGATTGATCGAGAAAAACATGCATTCTTGTCGCGCCCGCACGTCAGCCCGCCTGCGACGATCTGCCTTTCGTGGCCCAAGGTCCTAAACCGGCTAATTCCAGCCGAAATCACTGTATCCCGGGCCCGCCCGTCCATTCGCGAGCTTAGCTCAGCCGCGCGACGGTCTGGCCTCCGGATGCGTATGACAATCACATCAAACATCTCCACCCGCCGCCGACCAACGTGAATATTCGCTTTTGCAGTAAATCGGCAGCGGGAGTAATGTTTGTCGCGTACAAAGAGGATTTGGGATTCTGGACGTCGATGGGCGACATCACTCAACTGCTTCACGCGGCAAGCGCTGGCGACAATGCGGCGTCACAGCGGCTGTTCGCGCTGATGTACCACGATCTCAAGCGCATCGCGCGCGGCAGCCGCTATCGCAATGGCTCGACCGACGACCTCAATACGACCGCCGTCGTGCACGAGGGCTTCCTCCGGATGGCCGAGAGGGGCGGGCTCGCGTCGTCCGATCGGCCGGCATTCATTGCGTACGCGGGCAAGGTGATGCGCAGCGTGGTCGTGGATGCCGTCCGCGAACGGCTTGCGGCAAAACGCGGGGGTGGACTGGACGCGGTCACGCTGACGACGGAGATCGCCGGAGAAAAAGTCGACGACGAACGGCTGCTCGCCATCGATGGCGCAATGCGATCGCTCGAGCGCCTGTCGCCCGAGCTTCATTCGCTCGTCGAAATGCGCTATTTCGCGGGGATGTCGCTCCCGGACATCAGCGCGGCGGCCAGCAAGCCGCTGCGCCGGCTCGAGCGCGACTGGGAGAAGGCCCGCGCCGTGCTGCGCAAGCTGATGGCCGAGAACTGACGATGCGATGATCGGGCCTGGAACCGACCAGCGGCTCGGCACCCTCGACTCCGCGCAGTTCGCGCGACTCTCCGCGCTGCTCGATGAGGCGCTCGATCTCGAGGGGCCGCAGCGCGATGCCTTCCTGCACGAACTGGGCGCGCGCGACGCACTGCTCGCGGTGCACGTGCGCGACCTCCTCGCTTCAATGGCGGCGATGCACGACGAGGGTCTGCTCGAGACCCGCGATGTCCTGAAGACGCGGCTCGCAGCCGCGCCGGACGAGGACGCGACGCTGGTCGGCCGCTCGTTCGGCCCGTACCGCGTGCTGCGCATTATCGGTCAGGGCGGCATGGGCATGGTGTGGCTCGCCGAGCGCGCGGACGGGCTGTTCGACCGCCGGGTCGCGCTCAAGCTGGTCCATCCCGGCCTGATGGGAACGGCGCTCACGGAACGGTTCGCGCGCGAGCGCGCCATCCTGGCGAGCCTCGAACACCCCAATATCGCGCGCCTCCTCGACGCCGGCTTCACCGCCGACGGCCAGCCCTACCTCGCCATCGAATACGTCGACGGCATCCCGTTGACGAGGTACTGCGACCGCGAGCAGCTGCCCGTGCGGGCGCGCATCGGCGTCCTTCTGCAGGTGTTGCATGCGGTCCAGTTTGCGCACGCGAACCTTGTCATCCACCGCGATCTCAAGCCGTCGAACCTGTTGGTCGACGGCGAGGGGCAGGTCAAGCTGCTCGACTTCGGCATCGCCAAGCTGCTGCACGACGGCACCGCGCACGAATCCGAACTCACCGCGCTGGCGGGGCGCGCCTTCACGCCCGACTATGCGTCGCCCGAGCAGATCACGGGCGCGCCGATCACCACGGCAAGCGACGTGTATTCGCTCGGCGTGCTGCTTTATGAATTGCTGTGCGGACAGCGTCCGTATCACCCCAAACGCGATTCCCGCGGCGCGCTGGAGGAAGCAATCGTCACGGCCGAGGCGGCACGCCCGAGCGAGGTTGCGCTGTCCGACTCGATCGCCGACGCGCGCTCGACCAGCCCGCGCCAGCTTGCGCAAAGCCTGCGCGGCGACCTCGACACGATCGCGCAGAAGGCATTGAAGAAGAACCCGGCCGATCGCTATGCGACGGTCGAGGCGCTGGCGCAGGATCTGCAGCGGCATCTCGCGGGCGAAGTGGTGGAGGCGCGCCCGGATAGCGCGTACTACCGGTTTTCCCGCTTTGTCATGCGTCACAAGATGGTCGTCGCTTCGGCCGCTGTCGTTACGGTTGCGTTGGGGGCCGGGCTCGGCGTTTCGTTGTGGCAGGCCGGCGTCGCGCGCACGCAGGCGGCGGTCGCACGCAACGAAGCGGCCAAGGCGACGGCAGTGCAGGACTTCCTGCTCGACATCTTCCGCGCCAATTCCATCGAGCGCCCGGACCCGGTCAAGGCGCGAGAGACGACCGCGCGCGAACTCCTCGATCTCGGCGGCAAGCAGGCGGAAGAGGGTCTCAAGGATTCGCCGGAAGCCCGCGCCGTCGTTCTCGATACGCTGGCCGACATGTACTACCAGCTGGGACTAAATACCGAGGCCGCACGCCAACGACGGCGTGCGCTGGATGTCCTGAAACAGGCGTTCGGACCGGATGACCCGCGCATTGTCGAAGCGCTTATTGCCTACGCTGGCGATATCGCCGATCTGCCGGAACGGGACAAAGTGCTGCCGCTACTGAACGACGCGCGGCGGATCCTCGACGCGGCGCACGACGACGCATCGGAGACGCGCGGACGGCTGTGGATGCGCCTCGCGCAGGCGAACCGCTATACGTCGGTCGCGGAAATGCGCCTCTACGCCGATCGCGCCGTGGCCTTTTTTCGCGAACATTACCCGCAGTCCCAGAACGTTTCGATTGCCCTTACCTATGCGGGCAGCGCACGGATGCAGCAGGGTGACGTCGAGGGGGCAGCGACCAACTACCAGCTCGCGCTTGCCGATGTCGCCACGCACGATGCCGGGTCGGCCGCGTGGGCGGTATTTCCGCTGACGGCGCTGGCCGACGCGCAGGACACGCTGGGAAAATTGGACGAATCCGAACAGAGTTACCGGACCGCGCTGGCAGTGGCGAAAGCACGCTTTGGCGACTTTCATCCAGAGACCCTGCTGACCCAGGCGAAGCTCGGCGCGCAATTGCATGCCACCGGACGCCGCGAAGAAGGGAATCGCCTGATGGAGGCGGCGCTCGCAGGTGTCGGCAAGGCCGGCTACACGCCTTCCTACGTTATCGCCGTGTTGTCGGGCATTCGCGGCCGGGTGCTGCTGTCCGAAGGCCGGATCGAGGAGGCCGCCGCGTTCATTGCCATCGACCTTTCCGACGCGCGCGAGAACTTTCCGGAATCCACGCCAATCGTCGGTTCGCTGCGCACGCAAATCCCGATCGATACGGCGCGCGGACGATATGCTGACGCAGCACGCGAGATCGACGAATCGCAGCGAATCATGGGTTCGACCGGTGTCATTGCCTCGGTCGGGGCACGCAACCGCTTGCTGCTTGACCAGGGGCGACTCAGGATCGCGCAGGGCGACCCGAGGGCCGCAATCGAAGTCTTGCGCCAGGTCGCGCCGCACGCCTACGCCGATCGGCTTCCGCTCCAAATCCAGGAGGTGACGGCGAAGACACTGCTGTCGGCCGCATTCCTGCAGGACGCCAATGCGACGGGGGCCCTGACCGCCGCGCAGGAAGCACTTGACCAGATCCTCTCCTCGCCGCTGCGCACCTACTATCCTGTCCTGGAGGCCGACGCCGAATTGCGGCTGGGCGATGCAATTCGCGCCAGTGGCGAGGCGCAGACCGCGCGGCCTCATCTCGAGCGGGCGCTCGCCTTGCGTACTGAACAGGACGCGCTGATTAGCCCGTGGCGAGGCGAGGCGGAGGTATTCCTTGCCCGATGCATGCTCGACCTCCACGCGCGCAGCGACGCCAAGGCTCACGCCGCCCGCGCTCGCGTGATCTACGCCGCGCATCCCGAATTGGGCCGCCAATTCACCGTGCCTCTCGCCGAGCTCCTGCGCCGCCTCGCCTCCCGTTAGTCCGCGCCCGGTCGAACCCCGGTAATGCGGGCAGGGCTCGTTGGCGGGGTTTTCCCGCGCTTTACGTCTTTGTCATTGAGAGCCCCCATTCCGGGGCCCGACCGTGGACGAAAGCGTCACGAGGAGAGCCTTGACATGACATCCATCCTTTCGCGTCGAAGTGCGGTACTGGGAGCGGCAATCCTGCTGATGACGGCGTCGGGCTGGGCAAGCGGTCAGCTCTTCGATCGCACCAAGGCTCCCAATGTGCTCAACGAGGGCATCGCGAAATCCTATGCCCAGCAGATCGGGGCGGATCGCGGTGACGTCCTCACGCCGGAATCGTCGGCCTACATCATCGCGCGCGACCCGTTCCGCGCGGTCCGCCGCGGCCGGCAGCTTTTCCAGCGCAAGTTCACGCAGGAAGAGGGCCAGGGGCCGCTGACCGGTGACGGCCGCGGCGATATCAACACCGTCCTCGCCATCGGCGCCGGATTGGCTGACAGTTGCGCCGCGTGCCACGGCCGGCCGCGCGGCTCGGCGGGATCCGGCGGTGACGTCGCCACGCGTCCCGACAGCCGGGATGCGCCGCACTTGTTCGGGCTGGGCTTGAAGGAGATGCTGGCGGACGAGATCACGAGCGACCTTCGTGCGCTTCGCGCGCAGGCGATCGCCGCCGCGAAGACGCGGAACGCTCCGGTGACGGTGAACCTGGTCAGCAAGGGCATCCGCTACGGTGCGCTGGTGGCACTCGCCGACGGCAGCGTGGATACGTCGCGCGTCGAAGGGGTCGATCCCGACTTGCGCGTGCGCCCGTTCTTTGCGCATGGCGGCAAGATTTCGATTCGCGAATTCGTCGTCGGCGCGTTGAACGACGAGATGGGCCTGCAGGCAGTCGATCCGGAGCTCGCGCTCGCGAAGGCCGGCGGCCGCTACGTCACGCCCGCGGGCATGGTGCTGGATGGCACCCTCGACCAGCTCGAAAGCCCGCCCGCGATGGACGCCGGCCAGGATCCCGACGCCGACAGCGTCGCCAATGAAGCTCCGCGCAGCGTCGTCGACTACCTCGAGTTCTACCTTCTCAATTACTTCAAGCCGGCAACCTACAAGTCGACCCGCGAAACACGGCGCGGGGAGCGGCTCTTCGACCGGACCCGATGCACGGGCTGCCACATTCCGGACCTGCAGATCCGGCAGGATCGCCGCGTGGCCGACGTCGAGACGGTCTACGATCAAGTGCGGGGTATCTTCAACAATCTGTTTGCAACCGCCACACCGCTTTTCGATGCCGTCGACGATGGCACCGGGCAACCGCCGCTCAAGAAGCCGAAGATGCAGCCGTTCACCGTGCACAATATCTACACGGACCTCAAGCGCCACGACCTCGGGCCGAACTTCTACGAGCGCAACTACGACGGTTCGACGCGGCGCCTGTTCATGACGACACCTCTGTGGGGCGTCGGCACGACAGCGCCCTACGGCCATGACGGACGCAGCATCAACCTCACCGAGGTGATTCTCCGCCACGGCGGGGAAGCCCTCGCAGCGCGCAATGCCTTCGCGCGGCTGGAGGACGACGATCAGGCGGCGATCCTCGCCTTCCTCAATTCGCTCGTGATCTTTCCGCCGGACGACACCGCATCGAACCTGAATCCGGGGGATCGCAACACCGCGGGATTTCCGCAGTTCGGGCACGGCAGCATCCGGCTTCCGGTGTTGTTCAACAATCCGGCCGATCCCGAATAACGTTGCGCCGGCAGGGACTAGAACCCGAAAACCCGTTGCGCCGTCAGGCCCCGCACCTTGTCGCGCGCAGCGTCCGGCAACCCGTTGACGCGCTTCAAGCAGCCCGGCAGATCGCCGATCGTGTGCGGATAGTCGGAGCCGTACATCACATTGTCGGCGCCGAACACCTTGATGCAAAGGTCAAGCACTTCGGGCGCGAACACGACGGCGTCCGCGTAGATCCGCGGCACAACCTCCGACGGCCGCACGGCGAGCTTTTCGCGGCACGCCGGAATGTTGTCGTAGCACTGGTCCATTCGCGAGATGAGGTACGGCAACGCGCCGCCGCCGTGCGCGGCGATGATCTTGAGCTTCGTGTAGCGGTCGAAGAAACCGTCATAGATCATTCGCGCGATCGCGAGGGACGTGTCGAAGGTGAAGCCGAGCGACGCGGTGAGCTGGAAGCGATGCATGTCCATTTCGCCGACGCCGGGCGGCGCCGTCGGGTGGACCAGCACCGGCAAGGCCTTTGCGTCGATGGCGGCCCAGACCGGCGCGAACGCCGGATCGGTCAGCGGCTGCCCGCCGATGTTCGCGAGCACCATCACGCCTGACGCACCCGCCCTCACGGCGCGCTCGAGTTCCGGCAGCGCGAGTTCCGGGTACTGCCACGGAACCGAGGCGAACCAGCGCAGCCGGTCGGGATGCGCGGTGCGCGCCGCCGTCATGTCGTCGTTCATGATCCGCGCAGCCTGGAGGCTGACCTCCGGCCCGCCCCAGAAGCAGTTGGGGCACGTCAGCGACACGACGCCGATGTCGACGCCATGCTGGTCCATCGTCCTCAACCGCAGGTCGTAGTCGAACATCGGCGGCACCGGCGTCATGAATGGCGCCCCGTCGAGGTGGATCGCGCGCAGGCCCCCGGTGACCGCCTTCACCGAGTAGCGCGGGCCGCCGTGCTTCTGCAACAGTTCGAACCACGCCTCGGTGAGGCAGTGGGTGTGGACGTCGATGACGAGGCTCATGGGCGCCTGGCCTTGGTTCAGGCAAGAAGCTTCAGCGTCGAATCGCACCTGCGTTGCTGGTCCGCGGCGAGTGTCGCGTGCAGCGTAAGGGCAGCGGACTTCGCCAGCGCGAATGGTGGATCGTCATCGCGCGCGCGATGCGCCAGCGCGAGCATGCCTTGCGCAAAGAATTGCTCGAATGCGTCGGCGCCGTTGCGCTCGCAGATCGCGGCGCACTCCTCTGCGTGTGCGAGCGCGCTCTGTGCGTCGCCCGCCGCTAGATGGCATTTCGCGAGCATATATTCCGCGCGCTCGGTCTCGAGCCAGCCGCCGGCACGCGCCCAGTATTCGCGGCTCGCGCGGGCGGCATCGAGCATCGCCTCGGTCTCTTCGGCATCGCGCGACGGCAATTCTTCCAGCGTCGCGGCCAGGTTGTTCGACGTCACCGCCAATGCGCGAACCGCAGGGTCGCCGTCCGCGATACCCGGGGCCGCGGCGGAAAGTGCGGCGCCGAAATGACGGATCGCATCGGATCGCCGGCCTTGCGCCGCCAGCGCGGACGCCGCGACCGCATGGGCCTGCGCGCGGTCCGCGGCGCTCATCGGCGTCGCCGGTTCGTCGCCGCCACCCAGCATCAACGCCGCGACCAGACGGCGCACCACGACCGCACCCTCGCCGTCGTCGCGCCACTGCGCATGGGCGCGCAGGCGTTCGAGCCGCGCAACGCCATCGGCCCAGCGGGCGAGATGCTCGCCGTCGACATGCGCGAGGATTCGCGCCAACGGTGCGATCTGCGCAGGCGTTTCGATCAGCGCGTACCCCTGATCGAGCCGCTGTGCGACCTCCTCGGCCCGTTCGGCGTGATCGGCCCATGCCTGTTCCAGAAACGCATCGAACTTCATTGCAACCTCAGTCGACCTTTGCACCCGAATCGCGAATCGCCTTCGCCCAACGCGGCTGTTCCGCGGCGATCATGGCGGCGAATTGCTCGGGTGTCTGCGGCGGAAACGGATCCATGCCGAACTTGACGAGCTGCTCGCGGAACTCGGGTGTGGCCTGAATTTTCTGCAGCTCGGCGGACAAGCGGGCGACAATGTCCTTCGGCGTCCCGGCCGGCGCCACAATGCCCTGCCATGCCTGCCAGTCGAAGCCCGGAACGCTCGCGGCGATCGGCGGCACGTTGGGGACGAGCGCGGTCGGCTTCGAGGCCGACGTGCCGAGCGCGACGACCTTGCCGGCCTGGATGTTCGGCACCGCGACCGTCGCGTCGGAAAACATGAGCTGCAGCTGGCCGGTCAGGAGGTCCGTCAGCGCGGCCGGCGTGCCCTTGTACGGAATGTGCTGGATCGACAGTCCGTACTCGGACTTGAGCGCTTCCATGAAAAGATGATGCGGACTTCCGCTGCCGACGGAACCGTAGTTGTACTTGCCGGGATCCTTGCGGATCGCGTCGATCATCTCCTGCACGCTCTTCGCCGGGAACGCCGGATTCGCGATCAGGAAAAAATTGACCGTGCCGACGGGCGAGACCGGCGCGAAATCCTTCGCCGGATTGATCGGCGACGGCTGGTACAGCGCGGGGCTGATGCCGAGCGTCGTGCTGGTCGCCATCAACAGCGTGTAGCCGTCGGCGGGCTGCTTGGCGACATACTCAGCGCCGACCAGCGTGCCGGCGCCCGGCTTGTTCTCGATGATGACCGGCTGCTTCAACGCGGCGCCGAGGCGCTCGCCGATTGCGCGCGCGAGGAGGTCGGTGAGCGCGCCCGGCGGATACGGCACGACGAGCTTCACCGGCCGGCTCGGATAGGGCGATTGCGCGGCGGCGACCGGCGCCAAAATCGCCAATACGCAGAGGGCCGCGCGCGCAAGCCTTTGCAGCGGGTTTTCCATCGTCTCAGGTTACCATCTCACCGCAAACAGACTCAACTCCTCCGCCCGCTTTCATCATGGCCATTCTCGTGTTGCCGACGTCTCCGTTCGTGGAACGGCAGCTCGCCGCGTTGCGCGTCGTCGCGCCGGACGAGCGGATATTCGTCGATCCCGCCACGGCACCGGCCGGCGAGATCGAAGCCATTCTCGCGTTCCGCGTCGCCGCCGGCATTGCATCGCGTTTTGCGACGCTGCGCTTCGTCGCCTGCGCCGGCGCGGGCGCCGACGAGCTCCTTGCCACACCCGATCTCGCCGCCCACGTGCCGATCGTGCGCGCCGTCGATCCGCAGCAGGGCGTGCGAATGGCGCAGTACGTCGCATTGATGGCGCTGCGTCACCTGCGCGAACTGCCGCGCCTCGAAGTCCAGCAGCGGGAAGCGCGATGGCACCGGCCGCCGCCCGCAACGGAGAGCGACTTTGCCGTCGGGGTCATGGGCTACGGCTCGGTCGGCGCGCCGGTCGTCGACGCGCTGTCGCGCCTGGGCTTCCCGGTGGCCGTGTGGTCGCGCACCGCGCACGCGATCGACGGCGCCGTGTCGTTCGCCGGAGCGGATGCGCTGATGTCCTTTCTCGCGCAAACGCGGATCCTCGTCTGCGCGCTACCGCTGACCGCCGAGACGCGCGGGCTCCTCGACGCGCGAGCCCTCGCCGCGCTGCCGCGCGGTGCGTACATGATCAACGTGTCGCGCGGCCGCGTGTTGCGCGAGCCGGACCTGGTCGCGGCGATCGCCGCCGAGCACCTCGCGGGCGCCGCGCTCGACGTGTTCGAGACGGAACCGCTGCCCGCCGACCATCCCCTGTGGCGGCATCCGCAGATCCTGTGCACGCCGCACGTCGCCGCGGAGCCGCGCCCCGAAGTCGCCGCCGCACAATTCGTCGACAACCTGCGCCGCGCGCGTGCCGGCCTGCCGCTCGCCAACGTCGTCGACCGCGCCCGGGGTTACTGAGGTTCGGTACACTGCGCATTCTCCTTCGCTTCCATTCCCGATCCATGACCACGACCGTCCTCACCCGCCTGCCAGAAATGTCGATGCGCTGGACCGGCGTGTGGCGGCGCAACCTTCTCGTCTGGAAGAAGCTCGCGATCGCGAGCGTGCTCGGCAACATCGCCGACCCGC
>JBDTLY010000046.1:0-12656 GCA_039934535.1 Casimicrobiaceae bacterium
GTTTGCCGCGTAGTCGGAGGCGGGACACCACGCGATGGCATCCTCGCCGGAGTCGGCCAGCACCTGGAATTCGTGCGACGCGCTGCCGCCGATCTGGCCCGTGTCGGCGGCGACCGCGCGGAAGGTAAGTCCCATCCGCGTGAAGATCCGCGCGTAGGCGTCGTACATCTCCTGGTACGACTTTAGCATCGCGGCCTGGTCGACGTCGAACGAGTACGCATCCTTCATCACGAATTCGCGCGAGCGCATCACGCCGAAGCGCGGCCGGATCTCGTCGCGGAATTTGGTCTGGATGTGATAGAAATTGATCGGCAGCTGTTTGTAACTCCGCAAGTCCTTGCGCGCGATATCGGTGATGACCTCCTCGGAGGTCGGCTGGAAGATGAAATCGCGCTCGTGGCGGTCCTTGAGGCGCAGCAATTCCGGCCCGTATTTTCCCCAGCGGCCCGTTTCCTGCCACAACTCGGCGGGCTGGACGACCGGCATCAGCAGCTCGATGGCGCCGGCGCGGTTCATTTCCTCGCGGACGATCGCCTCGACCTTGCGCAGCACGCGCAGGCCGAGCGGCAGCCACGTGTAGATGCCGGCGGCGAGGCGCTTGATCATCCCCGCGCGCAGCATCAGACGATGGCTCGCGAGTTCCGCCTCGGCGGGCGCTTCCTTCAACGTGGCGAGAAAATAGCGGCTGACGCGCATGGCGCTGTTTTTGTTGGGAAAACAGGGATTGTACCGCGAATACCCGCGGGTCCGTCCCCGGCGCATCGAGGGTGGTTCAAGCCGGGGCCGCAAACTCCTCGAATGCCGCCAGCGCGTCCGCCGCGTACATGAGCGACGGCCCGCCGCCCATGTAGATCGCGACCCCGAGCGCTTCCTGTACCTCGGCGCGCGTCGCGCCCAGCCTGACGAGCGCCTTCACGTGGAAGCCGAGGCAGCCGTCGCAGTGCGCGCCGACGCCAAGCGCCAGTGCGATCAGTTCCTTGGTCTTCGCCGACAGCGCGCCGTCGAGCAGCGCGGCGGCCGCCATCGCGTCGAACCCCTTCATCGTGTCGGGGAGTTCGGCGCGCAGCTTGCGCAGATGCGGCGAGAGCGACCGCGTGATCTCGCGATACACCTTGGGCATCGCGTCAGGCCTCGCGGACGCCGAGGCGCTTCAGGACGATCTCGAGCGGGCAGAAGCGCGTGAAGCCGCTCTGGAACAGGTTGGCGCCGACGAATACCGTGAACCAGAGCCAGTTCGCGTTCACGAATACCGGGCTCGCGGGCGCGCCGAGCGCAAGGGAGAGCAACACGAACGCGCCAGCGAAGATGCGAACCAGACGATTGGTATCCATTGTGAATCCTCCAGGTTGGGGGCCGTTCACGGAAAGCGCTTCCGGTTCACGGCGTAGTAAAGCAGCGGAATGACGACGAGCGTGAGCAGCGTCGACACCAGGATGCCGAAGATGAGGGCGATGGCGAGGCCGTTGAAAATGGGGTCGTCGAGGATGAACAGCGCGCCCAGCATCGCGGCGGCGCCGGTCAGTGCGATCGGCTTCGCCCGGGCCGACGCCGAGTCGACGACCGCCTGCGCAAACGGCACCTCACGGGCGAGCTGGAGGTTGATGAAGTCGACGAGCAGGATCGAATTGCGCACGATGATGCCGGCGAGCGCGATCATCCCGATCATCGACGTGGCGGTGAACTGCGCGCCCAGCAGCGCATGCCCCGGCATCACGCCGATGATCGTCAGCGGAATCGGCGCCATGATGACGAGCGGCGTGACGTACGAGCCGAATTGCGCGACCACGAGCAGGTAGATCAGCATGAGCCCGACAGCGTACGCCGTGCCCATGTCGCGGAAGGTCTCATAGGTGATCTGCCACTCGCCGTCCCATTTGAGCGCGTACGCGCGGTATGGGTCAGTCGGCTGGCGAATGAAATATTCGTCGAGTCGGCCGCCCTGCGGCAGCTCGGCGCCGGCGAGCGCCCCCCGCGCCGCGAACATGCCGTAGAGGGGGCTGTCGACCTTGCCGGCCACGTCGCCGATGACATACGACACGGGCAGCAGGTCCTTGTGATGGATCGTGCGGTCGCGTTCGACCGTGCGCACCGTTACGACTTCCGAAAGAGGCACCAGCGCGCCGTCGGCGCCGCGCACTTTCATCTCGAGCATCCCGGCGAGCTTTGCCTGCCGCTCGGGGGGCAGCGTCAGGCGCACGGGAACGCCGTATTTCGCCTGTGCGTCGTGCAGCAGCGCGACGTCGTCGCCGTCGAGCGCCGCGCGCATCGCGGCGACGATGTCCGTGGACGCGATGCCCAGCGCGGCCGCGCGCGCCTGGTCCACCCCGATGCTTTCCTTCGGCGCGCTGTCCTCGATCGAGTCGTCGATGCCCACGATCTCCGCGTGGCGGGCGAATTCGGCGCGGACGCGCTTGGCGATGGCATGCCGGCCCGCTTCGTCGGGGCCATAGATTTCGGCGACCAGCGGCGAGAGCACCGGCGGACCCGGCGGCACTTCGACGACCTTGACCCTGGCGCCGAACGTCGCGGCGATCCGTTCGAGCTCGGGGCGAACGGCGCCTGCGATCACATGGCTCGGGCGGTCGCGGTGGTGCTTGTCGACCAGGTTCACTTGCAGGTCGCCGTTTTCAGGCTCCTGCCGCAGGTAATACTGTCGCACGAGCCCGTTGAAGTTTATCGGCGCCGCGCTGCCGGCATACGCCTCGTAGTCGGAAACTTCGGGGATCGATGCCACGTAAGTGCCCATCGCGCGCAGCACCGCGGCGGTGTTCTCGACCGGCGTCCCGGCCGGCATGTCGACGACGACCTGGAACTCGGACTTGTTGTCGAAGGGCAACATCTTCATCACGACCCATTGCGCGACCGGGAGCAGCGCCGACAGGACGATCGCGAGCAGGATCCCGAGCCAGAGCCGGCGGCGATTTCGCATGCCTGTGCGCGCATCGAGGAACGGGGCCAGGATCCTGGAGAACGTGCGGGCGAGGCCGGCGTCGAGACGCGAGGGTCCGTGCGCGGTCGCCGTTCCTGTCCGCGCGAGTCGCAGCGCGAGCCAGGGCGTGAACGTGAACGCGATGGCGAGGGAGATCAGCATCCCCATGCTGGCGTTGATCGGGATCGGCGCCATGTAGGGTCCCATCAGTCCGCTCACGAACGCCATGGGCAGCAGCGCGGCGATCACCGTCAATGTCGCGAGGATCGTCGGCCCGCCGACCTCGTCGACGGCAAGCGGGATCAGCGTGCGGAGTGGGACGTCGGGCGCAAGGCCGCGATGGCGGTGGATGTTTTCGACAACCACGATGGCGTCGTCGACCAGGATGCCGATCGAGAAGATCAGCGCGAACAGCGAGACCCGGTTCAGCGTGAATCCCCACGCCCACGACGCGAACAGCGTTGCGGCCAGCGTCAGGATCACCGCGGCGCCGACGATCGCCGCCTCCCGCCGGCCGAGGATAGCGAACACGAGCACGACGACCGAAAGCGTTGCGAACGCGAGCTTCTGGATAAGCTTCATCGCCTTGTCGTTCGCGGTCTCGCCGTAGTTCCGCGTGACGGTTGCCTCGACGCCGGCGGGAATCACGGCGTTGCGCAGCTCGTCGACACGGGCGACGACGCGCGCCGCGACGTCGACGGCGTTTTCACCCGGCTTTTTCGTTATCGCGAGCGTGACGGCGGGATATTCGCCGCGCGCGGAGATTCCCTTCGTTGCCGCGCCGGGCCCGGTGCCGAGCCAGACGTAGCGCAGAGGAGTCGGCGGTCCATCGATGATGGACGCGACATCGGACAGGTAGATCGGGTTTCCGCCGGCGGCACCGACCACCAGCGACGCGACGTCCTTGGCGCTGGCGAGAAACTGACCGGTCTCGACGAGGATGGAGCGGTTGTCGGCGTTGATCCTGCCCGACGGCAATGAGGTATTGGCGGTGGCAAGCGCCTGCCGGAGATCGGCGACCGTCAGTCCGAACGAGGAGAGCTTCTGCGGGTCGAGCAGAACGCGCACGACGCGGCCCGGCCCGCCGATCGTCGCCACTTCGCGTGTGCCTGGAACGCGCTTCAACTCCACTTCGACGGCATGCGCGACCTGCTCGAGATCGAACGCGCCGCGCGCCGCATCGGCCGTCCACAGTGTCACGGTGACGATGCCGACGTCGTCGATTCCCTTGGGCTTGATCAGGGGCTCGCCGACGTTGAGTTCCTGCGGCAGCCAGTCGCGGTTGGCGTGGATCGTGTCGTAGAGCCGGACGAGCGCTTCGGTGCGCGGCACGCCCACCTTGAATTGCGCGGTGATGACCGCAATCCCCGGTTTCGACACCGAATAGACGTGCTCGAGACCTTGGATCTGCGAAATCACCTGCTCGGCTGGCGTTGCGACCAGCGTTTCGACGTCCTTCGCGGACGCCCCCGGGAACGGCACGATGACGTTGGCCATCGTCACGTTGATCTGCGGTTCTTCCTCGCGCGGCGTGACCGCGACCGCGACCGCGCCCAGCAACAGGGCAAGCAACGCGATGAGCGGCGTCAACCGCGATTCGAGAAAAAAGCGCGCGATGCGGCCTGAGATGCCGATCAGTGGTTGCGCGGGATCCGGTGCGGACGCCATCGGTCAGGACCGCGCGTCGCTGCCCCTGCTCGCCTCGATGCCGGCGCGCACGGGGTCGAGCGCGACGCGCTCGCCTGCGTTCAAGCCCGCGAGCACTTCGATCATGCCGCCGCCGGCGGTCTCCCCCAGGCGTACCTGCCGCAGTTGAGCGCGGCCCTTGCCGTCGATCACGTAAACGGCCGTGACCTCGCTGCGCCGAAGCACGGCCGCCTCGGCAATGGCGAGCGTCCGCGCGCGGCCGGTGACAACCCTGGCCCGGGCATACTGGCCGGGCATGAGGCCGGTGGCTGTCGGGAGATCGAGGCGCACCCGCGTCGTATGGGTGTGCGTGTCCGCGACGGGGATGACGGTAATGCGCCGCGCGACCACTTCGCGCGCGAGTGTCGGAATCTCGACCCTGATCGGCGCGTCGAAATCGGCCAGAGCGAGCACCGACTGCGGCAGTGTGGCCGTGACGCGCAGCTCGCGTGGGTCGAATATCGTCAACAGCGGCTTGCCCATGGTCGCCATGTCGCCCACCTCGACCTCCGTCGCGGCGACGACGCCGTCATAGGGCGCGACGATGGTCGTGAAACTCTTCGATGTCGCCGACTGCCCGGCATTCGCCGCCGCGCCGGCCGCCTGCGCCTGGGCCGCGAGAAATTCAGACTCCGCCTGATCGAGCGCCGCGCCGCTGATGAACTTTTGCTGGAAGAGTTTCTGGCTCCGTTCGAACTTCGCTTTCGCATTTGCGAGGTTCGCTTGCGCCTCCCGGACCTGGCTCTGGCTGGCCGCCTCGGCCTGGACGGCGCTGCGAGGGTCGATCTGCGCCAGCAGTTGCCCGGCCTTGACCGAGTCTCCGGCCCGCACCGGCATCGCGGTGATCCGTCCTGCGACCTGTGCGGCGAGCGTCGACTGGCGAACGGCCTCCACGACCCCTTCGGCGATTGTGAAGCGCTCAAGCTCGCGATATTCGGCGACGCTGCTCGTTTGCGGGTTGGATTGGGGCGAGACAGGCGGCGCGAGCGCCAGCAGCGCCAACGCCGCGAGCAGCCGACCGAGGGAAACGTGCATTTGTCGCTTCATGCCTGCACCATAGGCCTTCGGGCTAGAATGGTCTGTGACCTGCATCACAAAGCGGCGAAGTAAGCGCCGTCCGTTCCCGCCATGCCGGATTCCGTTGCGTCACCCATACTGACCGCGTTGCGCGAGCACTTTCCTGCGCTCGCCGACGCTGCGCCGACCACGCTCGAGCGCATCGTCACGCGCGGCATCCATCGCAAGGTGCCGGCGGGAACGGTCATGTTCGACGCGCACGCGCCCTGCGGGGGCTTTCCGCTGGTCCTCTCGGGTTCGATCAAGGTGCTGCAGAAATACCCGAACGGACGCGAAATGCAGCTCTATCGCGTAAAGCCGGGCGAAAGCTGCCTCTTGTCCGGGAGCTGCCTGCTCGGGCATTCCGACTACACGGCGTCAGGCGTTGCCGAGACGGAGGTGGAGGTGCTGATTGTCCCGCCCGCGGATTTCCACGCGCTGATCGAGAGCGATGTCGCATTCCGCAACCATGTGTTCAGCCTGTTCGGCGAGCGCCTCGCGTCGCTTCTTTCGCTGGTCGAGGCGATTGCCTATCAGAAGCTCGACCAGCGGCTGGCGGCACTGCTGCTCGCCAGGCAGGACCCGGTGCACGCGACGCACCAGGCGCTCGCGGACGAATTGGGAAGCGTCCGCGAGATCGTCAGCCGGTTGCTGCGGTCGTTCGAGGACAAAGGATGGGTCGACATCTCGCGTGAACGGATCCGCATCGTCGATCGCGGTGCGCTGCAAGCGTTGGCGAGCGCCTGAGAAGCGCGCCACTCGCGCCGTCGGCGGATTCCGGCTGCGTCGCTACAGCTTGATGCCCTGTTTTGCCGCCAGCGCCTGCGCCATCGCGATCAGCGCGTCGCCTTCGCCCGCTCGGGCGAGTGCCTTCAGCGCGCGGCCCCACGCGAAATAGTTTCGCGCGTTCTCCGGGTCGATTTTTTCCGCCTCCGCGAATTTCGCGAGCGCTTCGTCGTTGCGACCAAGTTGCAGGAGGGCGCGCGCCCATCCGGTCACGCATTCGGGCGACGGAAATTCCTGCAGGTAGAGCTGCCGGAATTTCGCGATGGCGGCTTCCGGATCGCCCAGCGCCAGCAACGCCTCGCCCCAGCAATGCCAGCTGAGCGCGCGCATGGCCCAGCGGCGGGTTCCGGCCTCGGCCAACGTCGCGGCTTCCGCGTGGCGCCCCTGAAGGAGTCGGATGCGAGCGAGTGTCGCCATCGCCGCGGATTCGTCGGGATAGCGCGCGTAAAGGTCTTCGGCGGCGCGTATCGCGTCGTCGGTGCGCCCCACATCGAGAAGCGCGCCGACATAGACCTGGACGCCCGTCCAACCCGGTCCGCGCACGCGAAAGAATTTTTCGAGGACCGGCAGCGCGTCAAGCGGACGGTGCAGCCGCTCGAGGCACACCGCCTGCCCCAGCATCGCGTAGGCATGCTCGCGGTGGATCGCGAGGACGCGCCGGAAATGCCGGAGCGCAATGCGGTGACGGCCCAGCATGATGTTGCACCAGCCGATGCGCGTCCGCTGCGCCGCGGTAAGGCGCTTCGCGGTGGCGGCGTCGACGATGCGCAATGCTTCCGCGGTGCGGCCCATGCGGATCAGCGCCGTCATGAACTCCTCGGACACGGGGCTTTGAAGCTCCGGGTCCGCTTCGTAGCCGCGCCGCAGCGCGTCCAGCGCCGCATCGTTGTCGTAGCGGTTGAGCAGCAGCAGGCCCTGCAGGTTGCGGGCCCACGGCGCCTCGTCCGGGCGCGTGTCGATGACGTGCAGCAATGCCTCGGACGTCTTCGGGAATTCCGGGCCAGGCAATTCCTGCTCGATGTAATAAGACGCGAGCACGTACGGGTCTGTGAGGCGCACGGCTTCCTCGGCGCCGGCTGTGATGAGCGGCGCGACATCCGTTGCCGAGCGCGGACGGGCGAGCGTCATCTGCGCGCCGTCGCGCCGGCGCAGCATCAGCGTCAACGCGTCGCCGTCCCGCGTGATCTCGCCGACGACGTGCTGGTCGGGGAGGTCCAGCAGCTGCCGGAAGTAGCGCGCCAACGCCTTGATCGACAGCTGGCCGACGGGAATCTGGATGTCGGCCTGCAGCGCGGAGGCGATGTGGCCGCGCCGCGGCTTTTGCGTGTTCGCAACACCTTGGATCGTGTGGATCGCGTTCAGCAGCCGCTCGGTGACGACGGCGGGCGAATACCCGCGCTCGACGAGCTCGCGCGGGACTTCGAGCGGGTCGAGCACGATGGTGTTGCGACGAAGCTCGCGCCACAGCGCATAGAGCAGCGCCGCAAGCAGGCCGATCAGCACGATCGACAGCAGGATCGTGAACACCGCCGAGACATTCTGCGCAAGCCACGGCAGGAAGTTCTGCTCGGCGCCGTCGGTGCCGAAGCCGAACAGCAGCGGCTGCGCACCGGTCGCGCCGCGGGCAAGGTTCTCGTGAGAAGGACCGGATCGCGATTGAAGCGCCACGCGTTTTCCCCGCGCGGCCGGGCGGCGGACCGCGTGGCCAAAGCATAGCAAAGCGCGTCGCGACCGGGCGGGGCTCGCGCGACGGAGGGCGGAACGGAGTTACCGGACGACGGTGACCGGCAGCTTCGAGTGCGTGAGAACCTTCTGCGTTTCGCTGCCGAGCAGCACCGCCGACAAGCCGCGCCGGCCGTGCGAGGCCATCACGATCCCGTCGCACTTGTGCTTTTTCGCGGCGGCGAGGATCGCCTCCCATGGCGCCGCGGCGATCGCGTACGCCGTCTTGCATTCGACGCCGGCGGCCTCGGCCTTCGTCGCCGCGGCATCGAGAATCTTCTGCGCGTCCTGCGCCGCGAGCTTCGTGTATTCGCGGCGTGAAACGGGCTCGTAGACTACGCCGTCCGCGTACGCAGGCATCGGGTAGTCGGGCGCTGCGTAGAACGCGGTCAGCTTGCAGCCGACCGCCTGCGCGAGCTCGATCGCATGCGCGAGCGCCTTGTCGGAAAGCTTGGATCCGTCGGTCGCAACCAGGAGGTTTTTGTACATTTTCGATCCTTTGATGCTTCGGATGACGATATTGTCCGTCCGCATGATGGTCGTCGCGTTGACGAAAATCAATGGAGCCTTGTCCAATGTCAAATCCGGGCCAAGGACCGGTTGACCCCGCGAAGGCCGCTCCGTAGATTTCGACCGATGCACGAAGCGTCCGCGACCGTCGTCCTCAACCCACCTCCCGCCGTGTCCGGCGCCGGGACGCCCGGCATTGCGGCGTGCTACCACTGCGGCCAGCCGAACCTCCATCCGGAGCGCTGGCAAACGGTGCAAAACGGCGCGCGGCGCGCGTTCTGTTGCGCCGGCTGCCTCGGCATCGCGCAGACCATCCACGTCGCCGGGCTCGATGCATTCTACGATCGCCGCACGGAGGTCGCGTCCGCTCCGGTCGACGAGCCCGGCATTGCGGACTCCTGGTCGCAGTGGGACGATCCGGCGCAGGCCGCCCGATTCATGCACGCGGCGCCGGACGGCAGCCGCGAGGTTTCACTGCTGGTCGAAGGCATCCACTGCGGCGCGTGCGTCTGGCTCATCGAACGCTGGCTCGCGCGGCGTCCCGGCATTTCGCTGGCCGAGGTGAATTTCGCGACGCGGCGCGCGCGCGTGGTGCTCGATCCGGCGCAGGCGCGGCTCTCCGACGTGCTGCGCGCGATCGCCGCCATCGGCTACCGCGCATATCCCTACGACCCGGCGCGGCGCGAGGCGCTCATGCGGCGCGAGTCCCGGGCGCTGCTGTTGCGCACCGCCATCGCGCTGCTGGCGATGATGCAGGTGATGATGTTTGCCCTCCCGACGTATGTCACGGTCGAGGGCGTCGAGTCCGAGCAGCGGCTGTTGCTCGAGTGGGCGAGCCTCACGTTGACGCTGCCCGCGCTCCTTTACTGCGCGGCGCCGTTCTTCCGCGGCGCGTGGCGCGACTTCCGGATGCGCCGGCTCGGCATGGACGTGCCGGTGGCACTCGGGCTCGGCGCTGCGTTCATCGCGAGTGCCGCCTCGACGGTTGCGGGCGCGGGGGCCGTCTATTACGACTCGGTCACGATGTTCATCGCGCTGCTTCTCGTTGCGCGTTACGTCGAGCTCGCCGCGCGCCGCCGCGCCGGGGATGCGGTCGAAGCGGTGGCCCGGGCGCGTCCGGCGACGGCGGAACGGCTCGTCGACTGGCCGTCGCGCCGCGATGTCGAGCCGACGGGTGCGGCGACGCTTGCCGAAGGCGATTTCATCCTCGTTCGCCCGGGCGCGACGGTGCCGGCCGACGGGACAATCGTCGAGGGATGCGCGAATGTCGAGGCAGCCATCCTCACCGGTGAATCGCAGCCCAGCCGGCGCTCGCCGGGCGAGCCGGTGCTTGCCGGCAGCATCGTGCGCGACGATGCCCTCGTCGTCCGCGTCAGCGTCGCCGGCGACGGCACGCTGCTCGCCGCGATCGAGCGGCTGGTCGCGCGCGCGGCGGCCGCGCGGCCGCGGGTCGCCCGCGTTGCCGATCGAGTTGCCGGATGGTTCGTGGGCGCGCTGCTCGGCCTCGCGGCGATGACCGCCGTCGCGTGGTCGATCCACGATCCGTCCCGTGTGTTCGCGGTGACGTTCGCGGTGCTCGTCGTATCCTGTCCGTGCGCGCTTTCGCTTGCCACGCCGGCGGCGCTCGCCGCCGCAAATGGTGCGCTCGCGCGGCGGCGGGTCGTGGTCACGCGTGCCGACGCGCTCGAGGCGCTCTCGCGCGTGACGAACGTCGTCTTCGACAAGACCGGCACGCTGACGCCGGGCCGCGCGGTGCTCCTCGACGTGCATCCGTTGCGCGGGGGCGCGCGAGACGATGCCGTCGCGCTCGCGGTGGGGCTCGAAGCGACGTCGGAACATCCGCTGGCGGCGGCGTTTCGCGCAGCCGGAGAAGGGCTCGACTGGCCGCGGGCCGACGCGCTGCACATCGTCGCCGGTCACGGCGTGGAAGGCGTCGTCGCGGGACGCGTCGTGCGCCTGGGGCGGCCGGAGTTCGTGGGCGCCCTCGCCGGTCCGCTTCCGGATGAAGCGATGCGCGTCGATCCTTCGGCGACGCTGGTCGCGCTGGGCGACTCCTTCGGCTTCATCGCGTTGTTCGCCGTTGGGGACGCCGCCCGCCCCGGCGCAAGGGCACTCGTCTCCCGGCTGAAGGCGCTGCACATCGTGCCTTCGATCCTGTCCGGCGATCGCCCATCCGTGGCTGCGGTCGTCGCGGCGCAGCTCGGAATCGCCGACGCGCGCGGTGACGCGACGCCGGAAGACAAGCGCGCGGCGATCGTCGCGCTGCAGGCGGGCGGCGCGATCGTCGCCATGATCGGCGACGGCATCAACGACGCGCCTTCGCTTGCGCAGGCCCAGGTGTCGGTGAGCCTCGGCAGCGCGACGCCGCTCGCGCAGTGGACCGCCGACGTCGTCGTGCTGGCCGACGACCTGGGTCTTGTCGCGGATGCCATCGGCCACGCGCGCCGCACGTTCCGCATCGTCCGCCAGAACCTCGGCTGGGCGTTCGGCTACAACGCGATCGCGATCCCCGCCGCGGCATTCGGCTTCGTCACGCCGCTCGCCGCGGCCGTCGGGATGTCACTGTCTTCGCTCGTCGTCGTGGGCAACGCCATGCGTCTCGCGCGCCTCGACGGCGGGCCGCAGCGGGGACCCGAATGGAAATCCTCGTCCTGCTGATCCCGCTGTCGGTCGTGCTCGTGTTCCTGATCGGGGCCGCGTTCTGGTGGTCCGTGCGTTCGGGCCAGTTCGACGACCTCGAGGGCCCGGCACACCGCATCCTCGCCGACGACGACTCCGTCCACCTGCCTTCGCGAGGCCCCGAGAACACAGCCACGGCCGCTCCCGACTCTCCGGCTTTGACCTCGATCAAGGCCGCCCCGGAGGATCGCCCGTAGCATCCCTCGTTGGTTTCGGGCGGCGCGCAAGCTGCGCGCGGACGACGTGGAGAAAATGACAATGAGTGCGGCAAGCGCGGCGACGTTCAACTACAAGGTGGTGCGCCAGTTCGCGATCATGACGGTCGTCTGGGGCATCGTCGGCATGCTGGTCGGCGTCATCATCGCCGCCCAGCTGGTGTGGCCGGACTTCGTCTTGTGGGACGGCGTTCCGTGGCTGTCGTACGGCCGGCTGCGGCCGCTGCATACCAACGCCGTGATCTTCGCGTTCGGCGGCTGCGCGCTGTTCGCGTCATCGTACTACGTGGTCCAGCGCACCTGCCAGGTGCGCCTGTTCGGAGACGCGCTCGCGTCGTTCACATTCTGGGGCTGGCAGGCGGTGATCGTGCTGGCGGCGGTGACGCTGCCGCTCGGGTTCACGTCGGGCAAGGAATACGCGGAGCTCGAATGGCCGATCGACATCCTGATCACGCTGGTCTGGGTGTCCTACGCCGTCGTGTTCTTCGGCACGATCATGCTGCGCAAGACGCCGCACATCTACGTCGCCAACTGGTTCTTCGGCGCGTACATCCTGACGGTCGCGGTGCTGCATCTCGTCAACAGCGCCGAGAGTCCCGTCTCGATCTGGCCGATGAAGTCCTATTCGGCCTACGCGGGCGTGCAGGACGCGATGGTGCAGTGGTGGTACGGCCACAATGCGGTGGGGTTCTTCCTGACCGCCGGGTTCCTGGGAATGATGTACTACTTCGTGCCGAAGCAGGCGGAGCGGCCTATCTACTCGTACCGCCTGTCCGTCGTGCACTTCTGGGCGCTGATCTTCACCTACATGTGGGCGGGACCGCACCACCTGCACTACACGGCGCTGCCGGACTGGACGCAGTCGCTCGGCATGCTGTTCTCGCTCATCCTGCTGGCACCTTCGTGGGGCGGCATGATCAACGGCATGATGACGCTCTCGGGCGCCTGGTACAAGCTGCGCGAGGATCCGATCCTCAAGTTCCTCATCGTGTCGCTGTCGTTCTACGGCATGAGCACGTTCGAGGGGCCGATGATGTCGATCAAGACCGTCAACGCGCTGTCGCACTACACCG
>JBDTLY010000047.1:0-12653 GCA_039934535.1 Casimicrobiaceae bacterium
ATGCCGCAGTCCATGCAGCGCGCGCCCTGCTGCGCCGCGTCGGCGTCGCGCAGCGCGAGCACGAATTCGCGATAGTTGCGCTTGCGCTCGGCGGGCGGCAGCGCGACTTCCTCGATCCGCTCGAGCTCCATGAAGCCGGTGATTTTCCCCATCACGCAGCCTCTTTGTGCTGCGTCGTCGCATTCGCACTTTGGCTCGCGCCCGCCCGCTTCGCGTGCATCTCGGTCAGCGCGCGCCGGTATTCGTGCGGGAACACCTTGACGAACTTCCCGCGCGCCGTCTCCCAATTGTCGAGGAGCGAAAGCGCGCGCGTGCTGCCGGTGTAGCGAAGATGCCGTTCGATGAGCTCCCGGAGCAGCGACTCGTCGGAGCGCCCGGCGTGCCGCAGATGGCCCTTGCCGGCCGCGGCAAGTTCCTTTTCGACCCTGGCTTGCTCGGCTTCCGGCAGCACCGGCGCCAGCGCGACCATCGACGCGTTGCAGCGCGTGGCGAACGTGCCGTCCTCGTCGTACACGTACGCAATGCCGCCGCTCATGCCCGCGGCGAAGTTGCGCCCCGTGCGGCCCAGGACGGCGACGGTCCCGCCGGTCATGTACTCGCAGCCATGGTCGCCGGTACCTTCGACGACCGCCGCCCCGCCCGAGTTGCGGACGCAGAACCGCTCGCCCGCCACGCCTCGGAAGTACGCTTCGCCGTCGGTCGCACCGTACATCACGGTATTGCCGACGACGATGTTGTCCTCGGGGATGGCCGGGCACGCGGGATCCGGATAAACGACGATCCGGCCGCCGGACAATCCCTTGCCGACGTAGTCGTTGGTCGCGCCTTGCAGCTCGAACGTGACGCCGCGCGCGAGGAACGCGCCGAAGCTCTGGCCGGCGACCCCTTCGAACGCGACGTGGATGGTGTCGTCGGGGAGGCCGGCATGCCCATAACGCGCCGCGATCACGCCCGAGAGCATCGCGCCGACGGAGCGGTTCGCGTTGCGGATCCGGTAGTTCAGGCGCACCGGGAGCTTCTTGTCGAGCGCGGGTGCCGCCGCGGCGATCAGCGCGTGATCGAGCGCGCCGGCGAGACCGTGATCCTGGTCCTCGCAGCGGCGGCGGGCGACCTCGGGCGGCATCGGCGGCTGGTGGAAGACCCGCGCGAAGTCGAGGCCTCTCGCCTTCCAGTGCTCGATGCCGCGGCGCGTGTCGAGGAGATCGGCACGGCCGATCAGCTCGTCGAATTTGCGGACGCCGAGCATCGCCATCAGCTCGCGCGCTTCCTCGGCGACGAAAAAGAAATAGTTGACGACGTGCTCGGGCTTGCCGGTGAATTTCTTCCGCAGCTCCGGATCCTGCGTGGCAACCCCCACGGGGCACGTGTTGAGGTGGCACTTGCGCATCATGATGCAGCCTTCGGCGACGAGCGGCGCCGTCGAGAAGCCGAACTCGTCGGCGCCCAGCAGCGCGCCGATCACGACGTCGCGACCGGTCTTGATCTGGCCATCGACCTGCACAGAGATGCGGCCGCGCAGCCGGTTGAGGACGAGCGTCTGCTGCGTCTCGGACAGACCCAGCTCCCACGGCGTCCCCGCATGCTTGATCGACGACACCGGCGACGCGCCAGTGCCGCCATCATGGCCGGCGATCGTGACGTGGTCGGCCTTCGCCTTCGCCACGCCGGCGGCGACGGTGCCGACGCCGGTTTCCGAAACGAGCTTCACCGAGATCGACGCCCGCGGATTCGCGTTCTTGAGGTCGTGGATCAATTGCGCGAGGTCCTCGATCGAGTAGATGTCGTGGTGCGGCGCCGGCGAGATGAGACCGACACCCGCCACGGCGAAGCGCAGCTTCGCGATGTACTCGGACACCTTGTGGCCGGGAAGCTGCCCGCCTTCGCCGGGCTTCGCGCCCTGCGCCATCTTGATCTGGATCTGGTCCGCCGACGCGAGGTACTCCGCGGTCACGCCGAAACGCGCGGAGGCGACCTGCTTGATCTTCGAGCGCAGCGAATCGCCTTCCTTGAGCGCGACGTCGACCACCGCGGACTCGATGCGCGACTTCAGCGTCTCGCCCGCCTTCACGAGCGCATAGCGATGGGCATCCTCGCCGCCTTCGCCGGTGTTCGACTTGCCGCCGATGCGGTTCATCGCGACCGCGAGCGTCGTGTGCGCTTCCGTCGAGATCGACCCGAGGCTCATCGCGCCCGTGGCGAAGCGCTTGACGATCTCCGCGGCGGGCTCGACTTCGTCGATCGGAACCGGCTTCGGTGCGAAACGGAACTCGAACAGGCCGCGCAGCGTGAGCATCCGCTCGTTCTGGTCGTTGATCAGCGCCGCATATTCCTTGTACGTCGAGAAGCTGCCGGAGCGCGCCGCGTGCTGCAGCTTGGCGATCGAGTCCGGCGTCCACATGTGCTCCTCGCCGCGAATGCGCCAGGCGTACTCGCCGCCGGCGTCGAGCGCATTGGCGAGCAGCGGATCGTCGCCGAACGCCGCCGCGTGCAGGTGCGCCGCCTCCAGCGCCACCTCCGGAAGGCCGATGCCCTCGACGTTGCTCGCAGTGCCGGTGAAATACTTGTCGACGAGCTCGCGCGCGAGCCCGACCGCCTCGAAGATCTGCGCGCCGCAATAGGACTGGTACGTGGAGATGCCCATCTTCGACATCACCTTGTAGAGCCCCTTGCTGATCGCCTTGATGTAGCGATACGCCGCTTCCTGCGCGGACACGCCGGGCACGACGTCCCCGAACGCCGCGAGCGTCTCCAGCGCGAGATAGGGATGGATCGCCTCCGCGCCGTAGCCCGCGAGCAGCGCGAAATGATGCACTTCGCGCGCGGAGCCCGTTTCCACGACGAGCCCCGTGCTCGTGCGGAGGCCCTTGCGCACGAGGTGCTGGTGCACGGCCGCCGTCGCGAGCAGCGCCGGGATCGGCAGCAGTTCCGCCGACACCTTGCGGTCCGAGACGATCAGGATGTTGTACCCGAGATGGATCGCGTCCTCGGCCTCCGCGCAAAGCGAGGCGAGCGCGGCTTCCATGCCGTCGGCGCCCCACGCCGCCGGATAGCAGATGTCGAGCTCCCAGGCCCGGAACGCGCCGCCGGTGAAGAGCGCGATGTGCCGGATCTTCTCCATCGCTACGTTCGTGAGGATCGGCTGCGGGGCTTCCAGTCGCGCGTGCGGATCGGTCTCGTCGATCCCGAGCAGGTTCGGCCGCGGCCCGATGAACGTGACGAGCGACATCACGAGCTCCTCGCGGATCGGGTCGATCGGCGGGTTCGTCACCTGCGCGAAGAGCTGCTTGAAATAGGTGTAGAGGATCTTCGGCCGCGACGAGAGGACCGGCAGCGCCGCGTCGTTGCCCATCGACCCGGTGGCTTCCTCGCCCGAGGCGGCCATCGGCGCGAGGATCACCTTGCGGTCCTCCTGCGTGTAGCCGAACGCCTGCTGGCGATCGAGGAGCGGCACCGACGTCGGCTGCGGCGGTGCGGGATCGGGGAGGGCGTCGAGCGCGATGCGCGAGCCGTCGATCCACGAACGATACGGCTTCGCGGTCGCAAGCGTGCGCTTCAGCTCGTCGTCGTCGATGATGCGGCCGAGCTCGGTGTCGACGAGCAGCATCTTGCCAGGCTGCAGCCTCCACTTCTTGATGATCTTCCGCTCGGGAATGTCGAGGACACCGACCTCGGACGCCATCACGACCAGGTCGTCGTCGGTGACGATGAAGCGCGCGGGCCGCAGCCCGTTGCGGTCGAGCGTGGCGCCGATCTGCCGGCCGTCGGTGAACGCCATCGCCGCTGGTCCGTCCCACGGCTCCATCAGCGCGGCGTGATATTCGTAGAACGCGCGGCGGTCCTCGTCCATCAGCGGGTTGCCGGCCCAGGCCTCGGGGATCATAAGCATCATCGCGTGCGCCAGCGGGTAGCCGCCCATCACGAGGAGCTCGAGCGCGTTGTCGAAGGACGCCGAGTCCGACTGCCCGTCGTAGATCAGCGGCCAGATCTTGTCGAGGTCCTTGCCGAGGACCGTGCTCGAGATGCCGTGCTGCCGCGCGCGGATCCAGTTGACGTTGCCGCGCAGCGTGTTGATTTCGCCGTTGTGGCAGACGAGCCGGAACGGATGCGCGAGGTCCCACGTCGGGAACGTGTTCGTCGAGAACCGCTGGTGGACGAGCGCCAGCGCGGACACCATGCTCGGGTCCTTGAGGTCCATGAAGTACTCGCCGACCTGGTGCGCGAGCAGCATGCCCTTGTACACGAGCGTGCGCGACGACATCGACGGCACGTAGAACTCCTTGCCGTGCCGGAGCTTCAGTGCCTGGATCGCGTGGCCGGACTTCTTGCGGATGATGTAGAGCTTGCGCTCGAGCGCATCTTGATCGACGTCGTTCGATCCGCGGCCGATGAAGACCTGCCGCATCACCGGTTCGACCTCCTTCGTGCGCAGCGACAGGCCGCTGTTTTCGGTCGGGACGTCGCGCCAGCCGAGCAGGATCTGCCCTTCGCTTGCAATCGCCCGCTCGATCTCCTGCTCGCACGCCATCCGCGACGCGGGCTCCTTGGGCAGGAACACCATGCCGACGCCGTAATGGCCGGCCGCCGGCAGTGTGAGGCCCTGGCCGCCGCACGCGCGGCGCAGGAAGGCGTCGGGTAGCTGGATCAGGATGCCCGCGCCGTCGCCCTGAAGCGGGTCCGCGCCCGTCGCCCCGCGGTGGGACAGGTTGTTGAGGATCGAAAGGCCCTGCGCGACGATCGAATGGGACTTTTCGCCCTTGATGTGGGCGATGAACCCGAGTCCGCACGCATCGCGCTCGTTGGCGGGATCGTAGAGGCCCTGGCGGGGCGGCGGCCGGTGTGAATCTTCCCTCGATCCTTCGTCCACGATTGACCTCAGCAATGTCCGGAACGCCCGGCGGCCGGCGGCAAACCGGGCACACGGCCGGGAATGCATGGAACGACGCCGAAACCTGTCCATGTTAGTCCCGATGCTGCATTGCGACAAGACGGAGCAGGCATGCGCACGGGTTCGACCGTCTTCCGCGCAACACCGACCGCCGGACGGTCGCTGCGGGCGGGGCAAAAGACTTGCGCCGGGGGCCTTCTTAGGCTTTAATCTGAACAAAATGGGCTAGATGCTTGTTGCAGCGTTCAAATCAGCATCTGCGGCCGCCAACTTTAGGACAACATCATCAGGAATTCCACCATGACGGAAACCCGCCTGCTCGCCGCCTGGCTGCGGCCCCTCGTCGGCCTCATCGCTCTTGCGGGGGTGCTCGCGCTTTCGGCCTGCGGCGGCGGCAGCGGCGCTCCGAACAATCCTTACGCGCCGGGTCCCACCCTCCCCGGTCCGCTCGTCGTGCTGCCGTCGACGGCAACCGTGTTCTCGGGGGTACCGACCACACTGACCGTCACCGGGGGCGTCGGGTCGTATTCCGCGTATTCGAGCAATTCCGCGATCCTCCCGGTGGCACAGGCCGTCGCCGGCAACACCGTGCTGATCCTCGCGTCCAACGTGGCCGTGGACACGGCGGTCACGATCACCGTTCAAGACGCCGTCGGGGCATTGGCCAAGGCCGAACTCACGGTGCGCGCCGCGCCGCTATTGTCGGAACTGATTACGATCACGCCCAACGGCGATTGCTCCGTCGGTATTGCCCTGTGCTCGGGCGGCACGGGCACCGCGACGGTCAAAGTCACCGCGCCCGGCGGCGCCGGGATTCCCGGGCGGCAGGTCCGTTTTGACGTGGTCTTCGGCGCCTATGCGCTCCAGACAACCAATCCGGCGCAGCCCCTGGCCTCGACGGTGACGCTCGTCACCGACCAGAACGGAAACGTGTCGGCGGGCATAGTAGTCAATGTCACCGCGCCGACGCAGATCGCCACCATTCGCGCGACCGACGTCACTTCAGGCAACCAGGTCACGGGCAATTTCCTGATCCAGCAGGTGACGGACGGCAGCCAGATCCTGTCCGTCATTCCGACGGGGACGGTCACCATCGACGGTCCCGATGCGAATACGTGTTCGAGCGGCGTTGTGGTCCAGTACTATATTTACGGTGGTACGCCGCCCTATACAGTCAAAGAGACCTTCCCTGGAGCCGTGGTGCTATCCACGAACCTGGTATTAACCAATGGCGGCGGCTTCACCGCCACCACGACAGGCGCGTGCTTCGTGAACATGCAGTATGCGATCACCGACGCCACGGGGCGCACAATTCCAGGCGGCAGCTCGCCGCTGCTCACCAATCAGGTCGGCAAAGCCACGACCACGCCGCCGTCGACGATGACGGTCGCTCCTGCCACGATCTCCAATAACGCTTGCACCGGCAAGACTTTCCAGCTGGTTGTGATCGGTGGCGTGGCGCCCTATAACGTAACTGCGGCCCCATCGACCGGCGTGATCGTCCCCTCACCGGTTCTCGCCGCCGGGACCCCGGTCCCCGTCAGCGGACTCGCGACCGGCAGCGGTGACACGATCATCACATTCGTCGACTCGAGTTCGCCCAAGCAGTCGGCGTCGGCAAAGATCACCTGCCCCTGACACAAGCGCACGACTAACGGACGGCGCCTTCCCGGGCGCCGTTCGCGTTTCCGGAACCGGTCAGGACGGGATTGCCGCGCGCAGGTCGACGGTAGAAACGTCCGAGCGGACAATCGCGCGTCCCAGCGCTTCGAGCAGGACGAACCGCGACGCGCCGGCGATGGTCTTCTTATCGCGCCCGATGAGCTCGACCCACCGATCGTAGGGAATCTGCGGTGGCCGGACCGGAAGGTGCGCCCGTTCGAGCAGTCGCGTCAGCCGCGCCGCATCGTTCGCCGCGAGCCCGCTCACGCGCGCGGACAACCCGGCGGCAAGCACCATTCCTGCCGCAACGGCCTCGCCATGCAGCCACTCGCCATAACCGACGGCCGCCTCGATGGCGTGACCGAAGGTGTGGCCGAAATTCAGCAAAGCGCGCTCTCCGGTCTCGCGTTCATCCGCGGCGACGATCTCCGCCTTGATCCGGCAGCTTTCCGCGATCGCGTGCGTCAGCGCGACCGGATCGCGCGCCACCAGCGCACCCATGTTCGCTTCCAGCCACTCGAAGAATTCGAGGGTGCGGATGGCGCCGTACTTGACGACTTCCGCGAGGCCGGCCGCGAGCTCGCGGTCCGGAAGAGTGACGAGGCAGTCGGTGTCGATCAGCACGGCGCGCGGCTGGTAGAACGCGCCGATCATGTTCTTGCCCAGCGCATGATTCACGCCGGTCTTGCCGCCGACCGAGGAGTCGACCTGCGCGAGCAGCGTGGTCGGGATCTGCACGAACGGCATGCCGCGCTGGTAGATCGAGGCGGCGAATCCGGCGATGTCGCCGACCACACCGCCGCCGAGCGCGACGATCGTGGTCGACCGCTCCGCCTTCTGCTCGAGGAGCCGCGTCAGCACGTCGTGCAGCGTCGCCCAGGACTTGTGCGTCTCGCCGTCGGGCACAAGGAGCGTCTCCGTCGCGATCCCCGCGGCAGCGAGGCTCTCGCGCAATGGCGAGAGCCAGCGGGCAGCGATCGCCGCGTTTGTGATGATGATGGCGCGCGGCAACGCGAAGTGCGGCGCCAGCAGCGCGCCCGCTTCGCGCAGGTTCCCAGTGCCGATGTGGATCGGATAGGTCCGTTCGGCGAGCGCGACGGTCAGTGTACGCATGGTCAAGGCGAAGGGGCGACGCCCCGCTCGGCCCCGAGTTCCAGCGCGAAGCGGAGCACGCGCTCGCGGTCGGATTCGATCACGCTATCCGCGACTTCGCGGTACAACGGGTCACGCTGCGCATAGAGTTCGGCGAGCCGGGCGAGCGGATCGGCCGCAACGAGGAGCGGCCGATGCCGGCTCTTCCGCGTGCGCTCGCGCAGCGTCGACGGCTCCGCGTGCAGGTAGAGTACCGTCCCATTGGCCTTGAGGCACGCCCGGTTCCCGGGGCGGATCACGACCCCGCCGCCCGTCGCGAGGACGATTCCGGTGCGCTGCACGAGGTCGGCCAGTGTTGCTGCCTCGCGATCGCGGAACGCGGCCTCGCCTTCGATTTCGAATATCGTCGGGATCGTGACGCCGAGCCGTGCTTCAAGCTCGGTGTCCGCGTCAACGAAGACAAGGCCGAGCCGCCGCGCGAGCATCCTCCCAAGCGTCGATTTTCCCGCGCCCGGAAGTCCGACCAGAAAGAGGTTGCCGCGTTGAAGTTGCACCGCAGCATTGTAAGTGAATTGACCGGGCGCCCGCCCAGCATTGAAAGACACTGGATCCCCGCCTCCGCGGGGATGACGCATTTGTATCCGATCGCGCGGCCGCTATCGCCTTGCGCTCTCGGACAAATGCGTCACTTCACCGTGTTAAGCGATTCCTTCACCACGCGCGGCGTGAGGAAGATCAGGAGCTCCTGCTTCTCGACGTTGCGGCCGGTGGTCTTGAACAGGTAACCGAGGAAGGGAATGTCGCCCAGCACCGGCACCTTGGTCACGTCGTTGGTGATGGTTTCCTCGAAGATGCCGCCGATGACCGCGGTGTCGCCGTTGTTCACGTGGATCTGGGTCGTGACATTGCGCGTGTCGATGGCGGGAACGCGGACGCCTTCGCCGATCGATACGAATTGGCCGACGGTGTCCTTGCGCACCTCGACGGTCATGATTATCCGGTTATCCGGCGTGATCTGCGGGGTCACCTCGAGGCGCAGCACCGCCTTCTTGAACGCAACCGAGGCCGGTGAGTTGTTAGTTCCCGGTGTTATATACGGGATCTCGGTCCCCTGCTCTATGTGCGCCTTCTGGTTGTCGGCCGTGACGACGCGCGGGCTCGAGATCACCTTGCCGCGGGTGTCGGCTTCGAGCGCGGAGAGCTCGAGGTTGATCAGGTTGCCGCTGCCGAGGTTGATCAGCGTCAGTGCAAGTTGTCCCGCAGGGTTGATGACCGGCAGGTTGACGTTGAGCTGCGGACTGTCCGAGTAGCCGGCGGACGCGATGCCGGAGGCCAGCTCGAACGGCGTCTGCGTCCGCGTCTCGCGTGTGCAGGTTGTGCCTGAGCAGGAGACCACGGGCTGCGTTGAAAGGTTGCCGCCCTGGCCGACGGCATACTTGTTGAACGTGAAACCGGTCTGCGCGCCGAAACGCACGCCGAGCTGCTTGCTGAACTTGTCGCTCGCGATCACGATCCGCGCCTCGATCACGACCTGGCGGATCGGCGTGTCGAGCTGGCGGATGATCTTGCGCACTTCCTCGAGCACCGCCGCGGTGTCCTGCACGAAAAGCACGTTCGTGCGCGGATCGACGAACGCGACGCCGCGCTGCGACAGGATCGAGCCTTGCCCGCCCGTGGTCGCCGTCTGTCCCGCACCGGCGCCGACCCGCTGTTGCCGGTTCGACGACAGGAGCTGCTGGAAGTCCGCCGCTTTCATGTAGTTGAGCTGGAAGGACTCCATCACCAGCGGCTCGAGTTCCCTGATCTGTTGGGCATTCTCGAGCTGCTGCCGTTCCTTGAGGGCCAGTTCCTCGCGCGGCGCGATCAGGACGACATTGCCGTTCTTGCGCATGTCGAGGCCCTTGGTTTGCATGATGATCTCGAGCGCCTGGTCCCACGGAATGTCCTTGAGCCGCAGCGTGAGGCTGCCGCCCACCGTGTCGCTGGTGATGATGTTGAGGCCGGTGAAGTCCGCGATGACCTGCAGCACCGAGCGCACTTCGACGTTCTGGAAATTGAGCGACAGCTTCTCGCCCTTGAATCCGAGCTTGGCGCCCTGGATCAGCTTGTTCGGATCTTCCTGGACGGCACGGACCTCGAGGATGAACCGGTTGTCCGTCTGGTAGGCCGAATGCTCCCACAGCCCTTTCGGCTCGATCACCATCCGCGTGTTGCCGCCCTGGTTGAACGTGTCGACGGCGACGATCGGCGTCCCGAAGTCCTGGACGTCGAGCCTCCGCTCGAGGTTGCGCGGCAGGTTCGTCTTGATGAAGTCGACGATCAGGTTCTTGCCCTGCTGGCGGATGTCGATGCCCGTCGCGTTGTCCGACATGTCGACGACGATACGCCCCTCGCCGTTCGCGCCGCGCCGGAAATCGACGTCGCGGAGGGCATGCGTAACCTCGCCAAGGCGCGCTTCCGCGAACCGCTCGACAACCTGCGTCTTGGCGTCGAGCTGCTGGCTTTGGTCGAACAGCGTGACGAGGACGGTGTTTCCTTCGACGTTGGTCGAGAAGGTCTGCGGCTTGTTGAGGTTGAAGACGACGCGCGTGCGGTTGCCGGCCTGGATCACGTTGAGGCTGCGCATGGCCGGATCGTCGATGATCCGCTGCGTGCTACCGAGCCCGTTCGCGGTGTCGAGGAAATCGAGGGCAATACGTGGCGGCGTCGAGATCGCGAAACCTGCCGGTGGATTGGCGGGGGGCGACTTCAGCGTGAATTTTACGATCGTGTTGCCGGAGGATCCCTTAGATACCGTCAGCGACTCGATGCTGTTGGCGCCCTGCGCCGACGCCGCGCCGGCTGCGGCCAGGGTCAGCGCGGCGGCGAGCCACACGAGCGCCCGGCGGGCCATTCGCCCGTGGACCGATGCGGTGTTGTGCCTGTCGAACGCGCTCATCTTCTTCGCTCCTGTGTTTTGGGGGCTTCGGACTGGATGAGTTGCAGCGTGCTGGACCTCTCCGTCCAGTCGCCGGCTCCGTCCTGCACGAGCTCCTTCAGGCGGATCTCACCATCGGTGACGCCGACGATCACACCGTAGTTCTGTCCGAGGTAGTTCCCCTGCCGCACCTGGTAGAGGTCCTTTTCCGGCGTGCGCACCAGCGCGTACACCGCCTTGCCTTTCTCCAGCGTGCCCACCATGTTGAGCGACTCGAGCGGAAACGCCTCCAAGGGCTCCTTGCGGCGGGCGAGGTCCGGCCCCTTGTTGCCCGCGCCCTTCTGGGGCTCGATCTTGCGCGGCTTGAACGGATCGGGCAGGTCGAACGCGTTATAGGCGAACGGCTCGTAGGGCTTCATTTGCGGCAAGGGATCGAGCTTGCCCTTGACACCGGCGCCCTGCGCCGCCATCCAGGCGCGCAGATCCTGATGGCTCTCCCCGCCGCAGCCCGCGAGCGCGACAACGGCACCCGCCGCAATCGTCAGCCAGCGTTTCATTTCTTGCCCTTTTCCTTCAGGTCCTTCGCCGCCTTGCGTTGCTTGGCGACCTCCTCATCATCGAGGTAGCGGAACGTTTTCGCGACTGCGTCCATCGTCAGCACGCCCTTGTCGTTGTTCACGGCGACATCGTTCAGCGTCACGATCCGCGGCAGCTGGGCGACATCGCTCGCGAACGCACCCATGTCGTGGTAGTTGCCCGTAATGCGAATGTTGATCGGCAGTTCCGCATAGAAGTCCGCCGCCCGCTCGTTGGCCGCCGGCTTGAACAATTCGAACTGCAGCCCCCGGCCGAGCCCAGCCTGGTTGATGTCGGTGAGCAGGGCATCCATTTCCGCCTTGTTCGGCAGCTGCTTCAGGAGCGCCCCGAACGACTGCTCGATTTCCTGCAGCTGCTGCGCGTAGAGCTGGTAGTTGATCGCCTTGGCCTTCTTCGACGCGTATTGCTCCTTGAGCTTCGCCTCTTCCGACTTGACGCGATCGAGCGTGTCGTACTGGTCCTTCCAGTCGAAGGCCGCGCCGGCGATCAGGATCGCGAGAAACACGGCGGCGAGGGCGAGCACCTTCGGCAGCAACGGCCAGTTGCCGACATCCCGGAAATTCAGGCGGCGGAGGTCGTCGAGATTCATACGGTGCCCTTCTTCGCCGGGGCGGCAGGCGGCGTCCCGCCCTTTACGGGGGCGGCCGGGGGCGCCGCCAGCGGCTTGATGTCAGCGGGCGGCGGCGCGCGCTTCAACTGAAAGGTCAGGGTGAATTCGTTGACGCGCGTGTCCTTGTCCTTGGCGCCGGGCATCGGGACGGACTTGATCTCGACCAGCTCCGGCTGCGTCAGCCACGGCGACGCCTCGATGTTGCGCATCAGCGTGGAAACGCGGGCATTCGATTGCGCGTAGCCGACGGCGGTGACCTTGGCGCCGACCTGCTTCAGGTTGCGCAGGTAGACCCCATCCGGCAGCTGCCGCACCATCTGGTCGAGCAGGTGGACGGCCTCGGTGCGGTTGGTCTGCAGGGTCTCGACGACCTGCTTGCGCGCCAGCAGCGCCTGCGTCTGCTCGCGCAGCTTGTCGATCTCCTTGATCTGCTCGTCGAGCTTGGCGATTTCGCCCTTGAGGAGGTTGTTGCGGCCCTGCTGGTTCTCGATCTGGGTGACGAAGATCACGTGGACGAGCCCGACCACGGCAAGACTCAGGATCGCGAGGCCGACCGCGACGGAGACGAACTGCCGTTGCCGTGCCTGCCGCTTCTGCTCGCGGTGGGGGAGGAGGTTGATGCGGATCATTCGAAGCTCCGCATCGCGAGGCCGCAGGCGATCAGCAGCAGCGGCGCGTCCATCGCGAGCTGTCGCGGCCGGATGGTATCCGCGACCGCCATGGTGCCGAAGGGGTTGGCGACGACCGTCGCGACCCCTGCGCGCTTCGCCACGAGCTCGTCGAGGCCGGGGAGCAGCGCGCCCCCGCCGGACAGGACGATCTGGTCGACCTGGCTATGGGAGGTCGAGGTGAAGAAGAACTGCAGCGCCCGGGTCACCTCGAGTGCGAGC
>JBDTLY010000048.1:0-12521 GCA_039934535.1 Casimicrobiaceae bacterium
CCTCGCGCTCGACGTTGAGGCCGAGGCGTTTGCAGGCGAGGCGGAAGCGCTTGCGCATCAAGTCGGCATACTGACCCTGCCCGTGCATGCGCGACCCGAAGCGCGGGTCGTTGTCGCGGCCGCCGCGGATGTCCTGCACGATGCTCATGACGTGCGCGGCGCGCAGCGGGTAGTGCGCGTCGAGCCACGCGCGGAACAGCGGCGCCACCTCGCGCGGCAGCCGGAGCAGCGTGTAGCCGGCATGCGTCGCGCCGGCGGCGGCCGCGGCCTCGAGGATCGACTCCATGTCCTTGTCGGTGAGCTGCGGAATGACCGGCGCGACGTTGACGCCGACGGAAATGCCGGCTGACGAAAGTTCCTTGACGATCTCGAGCCGGCGCTGCGGCGCCGCCGCGCGCGGGTCGAGCTTCCGCGCAAGCTCCTTGTCGAGCATCGCGATCGAGACGAACACCCGGACGAGGTTCTTCGCCGCCAGCGGCGCGAGGAGGTCGAGATCGCGCAGTATGAGCGCGCCCTTGGTCGTGATCGACAGCGGGTGGTCGCAGGCCGAGAGCAGCTCGATGATGCTGCGCGTGATCTTCCATTCGCGCTCGATCGGCTGGTAGGGATCGGTGTTGCTGCCGAGATGGATCGGATCGCATACGTAGCCGGACTTTGCAATCTCGGCTTTGAGAAGCACGGCCGCGTTCGGCTTCGCGAACAGTTGCGTCTCGAAGTCGATTCCCGGCGACAGGTCCAGAAAGGCGTGCGACGGCCGCGCATAGCAGTACACGCAGCCGTGCTCGCAGCCCTGGTACGGGTTGATCGACTGGCTGTACGGGATGTCCGGCGATTCGTTGCGCGCAATGATCGTGCGCGCCTGCTGGATGTGGACGACCGTCTTCGGCGGGGGCGGTGCTTCGTCGTCTTCGCCCGAGTGCTCGCAGGCGTTGCTCCAGCCGTCGTCGACCGTTTCGCGCTGCTCGCGGTGGAAGCGGTTTTCCGGGTTGAAGGTCGCGCCGCGGCCCTTGGTTGGCGGCGGCGCCGGGCCGGCCATTCCTTGCGTCCTCAGGGCTCGAGCGAGGCGTCCAGTGTGACCGTGATCGACGGCGAGAGCGCGCGCGAGACGACGCAGCCCGATTTCGCGCTCGATGCGAACTCGGCGAACTTCGCCGCGTCGATGCCCGGCACGCGAGCGCGCGTGGTGAGATGCACCGCCGTGATCGTCGGTTTGCCGTCGACCGGGTCCATCGTCAGCACCGCTTCGCTGTCGATGACCTCGGCCGTGAAGCCCGCGTTGTTCAGCGTGAACGACAGCGCCATCGTGTAGCAGCCCGCGTGCGCGGCGGCGATCAGCTCCTCGGGATTGGTGCCCTTGCCGTCGCCGAAGCGCGCCTTGAACGAGTACGGCGTGTCCTTCAGCGTGCCGCTTTGCGCCGACAACGTGCCGGAGCCTTCCTGCGTGCTGCCCTGCCAATGCGCGGATGCCTTGCGTTTCATCGTGCGTCTCCTGTTCACGGCCGCGGCGTGGTGCCGGCGGAAAGACCGGAATTCTAATCTACAGCGGGCGCTCGCCCGAACGGCGGGCGCGACCTGTTCTGCGTTGCGCTACCATACTCGGCCCTCACGCGACCCCATCCTCGAGGTCCCCGCCATGGCCAAGCCCAGGACCCCGCACTTCGACACGCTGACCCTGCATGCCGGCGCCGCGCCCGACCCGGCGACCGGAGCGCGGGCGACGCCGATCTACCAGTCGGCCTCGTTCGTATTTCCGGACGGCGACCACGCCGCGGCGCTGTTCGACATGGAGCGCCCCGGCCACGTCTATTCGCGTATCTCGAATCCGACGTGCGCCGTGCTGGAGGAGCGGATCGCGGCGCTGGAAGGCGGCGTGGGCGCGATTGCCGCCGCCAGCGGGCAGGCGGCGATGCATCTCGCGATCGTGACCCTGCTTTCGTCGGGGTCGCACATCGTGGCGTCGCGCGCTCTCTATGGCGGCTCGCACAACCTGCTCGATTATACGCTGCCGCGATTCGGTATCGAGACGACGTTCGTCGACGGACGCGATCTCGATCAATGGCGCCGGGCGATCCGCCCGAACACGCGGCTCCTCTTCGGCGAGACGCTGGGGAACCCCGGGCTCGACGTGCTCGACATCCCGAACGTCGCCGACATCGCGCACGCGAATGGCGTTCCGCTGCTGGTCGACTCGACCTTCACGACGCCGTTCCTGATGCAGCCGTTCGCGCATGGCGCCGACCTCGTCTTCCACTCCGCGACCAAGTTCCTTTCCGGTCACGGCGTGGTGATCGGCGGCGTGCTGGTCGATTCCGGGCAGTTTGACTGGAATGCACCGGCGTCGCGCGCCAAGTACCCGACGCTGACCGAGCCGTACAAGGGTTTCCACGACATGGTGTTCAGCGAGGAATCCACGACGGCGGCGTTCCTGCTGCGCGCGCGGCGCGAGGGCGTGCGCGATTTCGGCGCGTGCATGGCGCCGTTCACCGCGTTCCAGATCCTGCAGGGGATCGAGACGCTGCCGTTGCGCATGGCGCGGCATGTCGAGAACACGCGCAAGGTCGTCGCCTTCCTCGCGGCCGGCGCGATGGTCGCGAGCGTCGCCTATCCCGAGCTCCCGGACCATCCCGATCACGCGCTGGCGCAGAAGCTGCTGCCCAAAGGCTGCGGCGCGGTGTTCAGCTTCAACCTCGCGGGGACGCGCGCGCAGGGGCGCAGGTTCATCGAGACGCTGAAGATCTTTTCGCATCTCGCCAACGTGGGCGACGCCAAGTCGCTGGTCATCCATCCCGCGAGCACGACGCATTTCCGGATGTCGACGGCGGAGCTCGCGAAAGCCGGGATCACCGAGGGCACGATCCGCCTTTCAATCGGCCTCGAAAATCCGGACGACCTGATCGAGGACTTGAGCCGGGCGCTGTACGCCGCCGGAAAAGCGGCATAGCGCAATGGAACTGACCGTCGACGGTTCCGCCGTCTATGCCTACACCGGGGTGCGACCGCTCGTCGCGACGCAACGGACGATCGTGTTCGTCCACGGTGCGGCGAGCGATCACAGCGTGTGGGCGTGGCAGTCGCGTTACTTCGCGCATCACGGATTCAACGTGCTCGCGGTCGACCTGCCCGGCCACGGCCGTTCCGGCGGCGAGGCGCTTTCCTCCGTCGAAGCGATCGCGGACTGGATTCCGTTGCTCCTCGATGCGGCGAAGGTCGAGCGTGCCGCGCTCGCGGGGCATTCGCTGGGGTCGCTTGCCGCGCTCGAGGCGGCGGCACGGCATTCGGCGCGCGTGGAGCGGATTGCGCTTCTCGGTCCGGCGGTGCCGATGACGGTGAGCGACGAGCTGCAGGACGCGGCCGGACGCAACGAGCATCTCGCCTTCGAGCTCATCAATGGCTGGTCGTTCAGCGCGGGACGCCAGCTCGGCGGCAATGCGGTGCCCGGCATGTGGATGACCGGCAACGCGATGCGGCTCATGGAACGCACGCGACCCAATGTGCTGGCGATCGACCTCAATGCCTGTCACGCCTACGCCAACGGCCTTGCCGCCGCCGCCGCCGTGACATGCCCGGTGCTGGCGATCACCGGCGCCCGGGACATCATGGCGCCTCCGCGCAACGCGCAGGCGCTGATCCTGGCATTGAAGGAACCGCAAGTCGTCGCGCTCCCGCGCAGCGGGCACGCGCTGATGGCCGAAGAACCCCACGCCGTGCTCGACGCGTTGCGCGCGTTCATCTGAGGGGCCGCGCGTCGGGCGCGAATCCCGACGAAATGAATGACGTGAATGTGTCAGAATCCTGACACGTTGGTCCCGAGGTTCGCTGCTGATGCGCGTCGTCCGCCATTCCGATCCCGATGCCTTCATCGCCGCCGCCGCGCCCATGGCCGCGCGCGGCGAAGCGTCGGCGAGCCCGTTCGCGGGATGGGCGTATTCGATGAAGAGGACGCCGCCGCCCGCGGACGAGCACGTGTATCTCGCGACGTACGGTGACAGCGGCGCTGCGATCCAGCGCGACGAAGGCCCGCTGTTCATGGGCCAGACCGATCCGGCCGCGGCGGCGGCGTTTGCCGAAGACCTCGCACGCGACTGGCCGTCGCTGCAGGGTGTCGTCGGCACGCTGGCGGCGTGCGAGGCGTTTGCGCTGCGCTGGAAATCGTTTACCGGCCGGGCGCATTCTCTCCGGGCGCACATGCGCCAGCACGCGCTTGCCGTCGTCGCCGACGTTCCGGCGGCGCCCGGCGCGCCGCGTGTCGCGGGGGATTCCGACGTACCCTGGATCATCGACGGACAAATCGCGTTCATCGCCGAGGTCGGGATTCCCGATTCGCCCGAGCGCCTGCGGACATGGTTGCCGGCGCGCGTCGCGCGCGGCGAATACTGGATCTGGGACGACAGGGGACCGGCGGCCTTCGCCGGCTTCAACGATGCCGCGCCGGATTTCGCGCGCGTCGCGCCTGTCTATACGGTGCCAGAACGGCGGGGCCGCGGATATGCAACGGCCTTGGTCGCCGCCGTTTCGCGTGAGCTCATCGCGCGCGGCAAGCGGCGGCTGTTCCTCACGACCGATGCCGCGAATCCCACGTCGAATGCGATCTACGCGCGCATCGGCTACGTTTCGGAGACCGAGGAATATCACTTCGACCTGGTCGAAACGGCGCGTTGAATCATGGTGCCGCCGCGATTCTTCTTGCCATCGGCGTTGACGCAGGACGCCATCGGGCAAACGATCGAATTGCCGGCGGCCGCGGCGCATCATGCGGTGCGCGTCGTTCGGCTCGCGGTCGGCGACACACTGACGCTCTTCGACGGCGCGGGCGGCGAATATGCCGCAACGCTCCTGCACGTCGAGCGCAAGGATGTCGGGGTGCGCATCGATTCGTTCGATGCGGTCGAGCGCGAATCGCCACTTTCCGTGACGCTTGCGCAGGCGATCGCCGCCAACGACGCGATGGACTACGCCGTGCGCAAGGCGGTGGAACTCGGCGTGACGGCCCTCCAGCCGCTTGTCACCGAACGCAGCGCGCCGCTGCCTTCGGGCGAACGCGGCGACAAGCGGCTCGCGCACTGGAAGGGCATCGCCGTCGCGGCATGTGAGCAGTGCGGGCGCAACCGGATTCCGCTCGTCTCGCCGCCGGCGCCGTGGAAGGAATGGCTCGCGTCGTGGAAGGGCGCCGGGGTCGTGCTGGTTCCCGGCTCGGCAAGCTCGCTCGCCGCCTTGCCGCGACCGACGCCACCGGTCGCGCTCGCGATCGGACCGGAAGGGGGCTTCACGGACCGCGAGATCGGCGCGGCGCGCGCCGCGGGATGGCACGCGGTGTCGTTCGGACCGCGCGTGCTGCGCACCGAGACAGCCGCGGCGGCTGCACTCGCGCTGATGCAGGCCCTCTGGGGGGATTTGCGATGACAAAGCTCACCTGGCGCTGGCCGATGCTTGCAGTTCTCGTGGTTGCGGGATGCGCGACGGCGCCGGCGCCGCGAGAAGCGGGAATTGCCGCAGGCACGCTGTATACGTTCGTCGTGCTCTCCGCGGAAGGCGCGCCGATGGCGCGGGCGATCACGTCGGCGGCGACGTGCCCGACGATCGAGCTCGATGGCGTGGCGCGGGCGATGACGGTGCGCGCGCTTCCGGCGACGATCCCGCGGCGCCCGACGGTGTCGCCGCCGTCGGCATCCAAGCCGTCGGCCTTCCCGGTGCTGACCTGCGAGGCGCCGATTCCCTCGGGCGTTGCGCGCGCGACGATCGACGGCCGCGCGCTGCCGTTGCCGAAAGCGACGCCGCGGACAATTGTCGTGCTCGGCGACAGCGGCTGCCGGATGTCCAGCGCGGGTCCGGCGTTCCAGGCCTGCAATGATCCAGTGCAATGGCCGTTGGCCACGATCGCGAGCGCTGCCGCGGCGAGCGCGCCCGACCTCGTCATCCACGTTGGCGACTATCACTACCGCGAGAACGCGTGCCCGCCGGGAAATGCCGGTTGCGCGGGCAGCCCCTGGGGTTACGGCTGGGACGTGTGGGAAGCCGATTTCTTCGCGCCGACCGCGAAGCTTTTGGCCGCCGCGCCCTGGATCGTCGTGCGGGGGAATCACGAATCCTGCGCGCGCGCGGGACAAGGCTGGTGGCGCTTCATGGACCCGCGCCCGCTCGCGGCGCGGCAGGACTGCAACGACGCGGCCGACGATGCGATCGGCGACTTCAGCGAGCCCTACGCCGTCCCGCTGGGAACGGGCGCGTCGTCGGACACGCAGTTCATCGTGTTCGACTCGTCGCGCGTCCCCATTCCCCCCCTGACGCCCGGCAGTGCCATGTACGAAAATTACCGCGCGCAGTTCGAGCGCGCGTTCGCGCTCGGCGCGCGCCGGCCGAACGCGTTCTTCATGGACCACCACCCGGTGCTCGCGTTCGCGCCCAACCCGTCGATTCCCGATTCCCCGTACCCTGGAAACGCGGGTCTGCAGTCGGTGCTGCGGACGCTCGAGCCCGTCGCCCTGTTTCCGCCCAATATCAAGGCGCTGCTCTCGGGGCATGTCCATCTGTTCGAGGTCGTGAGCTTTTCGACGCCGCACCCGCCGCAGTTCGTCGCGGGCATCGGCGGCGATTGGGTCGACACGCGACTGCCACTGCCGCTCCCGGCGAACCTCACGCCGGCGCCCGGCGCGATCGTCTCTTCGATCGTCGCGACCAACCGGTTCGGCTTCGTGACGATGCAGCGCGACCACACTCGCTGGACGATGACGGCCCGCGACGTGGCCGGCGCGGTCATGACGACCTGCACGCTGGTCGAACGCCGCGCCGATTGCGCGCCCACGGGCTGGCTCGGCGGAGATTCACGCCCCGGCTATTGACGCCGCGCGTGCGCGCGGGCGACGATGCGAATCCTTCGCGTCACTCCATCCGCGAACCGATGACCGACACCGCGAAACCTGCCGCCAGCCCCGCGAAGAAACACGCGCCTGCCCCCCAGCGGGCGATGATGCCGTTCGTGCGCGAGTTGGTCCGCCCGTATCGCCGCTGGCTGATCATCGTATTCGTGGCGATGATGCTGGAAACGCTGATGAGCCTCGCGGCGCCCTGGCCGCTGAAGCTCGTCCTCGACGACGCGCTCGGCAATCACCAGCTGCCCGCCTTCCTCGAGTGGGCGCACGACTACGGGTTCGGCCGGCACACCATCGGCGTCGCGCTCTTCGCCGGCGCGGCGACGATCGTCATCGCGGTCCTGAGCGCGGTCGCGAGCTACATCGACAACTACTACACCGAAAGCGTCGGCCAGTACGTGGCGAACGACCTGCGCATCCGCATCTACGAGCATCTGCACCGCTTGTCGCTCGCCTATTACGACCATGCGCAGACCGGCACGCTGATGTCGACGATCACCAACGACGTCGCGACGGTGCAGAGCTTCGCATCGTCGTCGACCCTCGGCATCCTCGTCGACATGATGACCATCGTCGGCATGCTGGGCCTCATGTTCTGGCTCAACTGGGATTTCACGCTGGTGGCCGTCGCGATCACGCCGTTCCTGCTGCTGTTCGTGATGCGCTTCAAGAAAGCGGTCAAGGAAGTGCAGCGCGAGGTCCGCAAGCGCCAGAGCGACATCGTCGCGGTCGTCCAGCAGGGACTCGGCTCGGTGCGCGTCGTCGAAGCCTTCGGCCGCCAGGACCTCGAAACCGGCCGGATGACGGCGGCGAGCCGCGCGTCGGTCGATGCCGCCCTGAAGGCGCGCCGGATCAAGTCGCTGCTCTCGCCGGTGGTGACGATCGTCGTCGCGCTGTGCACGGGTTTCGTCCTGTGGCGTGGCACGACGCTGATCATCGCCGGGGCGATGACGGCCGGCGCGCTGACGGTATTTCTCGCCTACCTGTCGAAATTCTTCAAGCCGGTGCAGGACCTCGCGAAGATGACGAACACGATCGCGCAGACGTCGGTCGCGCTGGAGCGCATCCAGACGATCCTCGCGGCCGACCAGGTGATCCCCGAGCATCCCGACGCCACCGACCCCGGAACCGTGCGCGGCGAAATCACGTTCGAGCACGTCGCGTTCGGCTACGAAGATGTCGCGTCCGTTCTGCGCGACGTGAACTTCACGATCAAGCCGGGCCAGGTCGTCGGGATCGTCGGCCCGACCGGCGGCGGCAAGTCCACCGTCGTCAGCCTCATCCCGCGTTTCTACGACCCGACGGCCGGCCGCGTGCTGATCGACGGCGCCGACATACGCGACTGGAAGCTCGTTTCGCTGCGCCGGGAAGTCGGGTTCGTGCTGCAGGAAACGGTCCTGTTCCAGGGGACGGTGCGCGACAACATCGCCTACGGGCGCCCGAACGCGACCGAGGAGGAGATCGTCGCGGCGGCGAAACTCGCCAACGCGGACGAGTTCATCGCGAAGATGACCGATGGGTACGACTCAATCGTCGGCGAGCGCGGCGACACGCTTTCGGGCGGCCAGCGGCAGCGGATCGGGATCGCGCGTGCGCTGATCCGCAAATCGCCGATCCTGATCCTCGACGAGCCGACGGCGGCGCTCGACACCGAATCCGAGCGGCTGGTGATCGAGGGACTCGAGCGACTGATGAAGGGCCGCACCGTCATCATGATTGCGCATCGGCTGAGCACGATCCGCGACGCCGACAAGATCATCGTGCTGAAGGAAGGCGTGGTCGCCGAGCAGGGCTCGCACGCCGAGCTCATGAAGTTGAACGGCGTTTACGCGGAGCTCTACCACATCCAGTACGGGACGCCGCCCGCGCCCGCCGCCGCGCCGGGGTGATCGAACCGCCCCGCGCTCCCTCCGATCATACGACTTCCGACCGCCATGGCCCATGCCCTGATTGTCCTGCCCGACGACACCGCGAAACCGATCCTCGACGCGCTCGCCGCGGCGCGGCGCTCGCTCAACATCCGGATGTTCCTGTTCACCGACCCGACGCTGCAGGAGGCGGTCATCGCGGCGCACCGCCGCGGCGTGAAAGTGCGCGTCATGTTGAACCCGGCGCGTCGCAGCGGCGAGGAGGAGAACAAGGAATCGCGCAAGACGCTCGAGGCGGCGGGCATCGAGGTGCGTGACAGCAATCCGGAATTCGACCTTACGCACCAGAAGTCGATGGTGATCGACGACGAGACGGGCTTCGTCGAGTCGCTGAACTGGGAAACTCGCGACCTCACCGAGACGCGCGACTACGCGGTCGTGACCACCAAGAAGAAGGAAGTGGCGGAGATGGTCGCGTGCTTCGACGCGGACTGGGTGCGGCAGAAGTTCGACCCGCATCCCGAGTCGCGCCTCATCTGGTGCCCGAACAACGGGCGCGACCGGATCGCGGCGTTCATCGACTCGGCGAAGAAATCGCTATGGCTGCAGAACGAGCGCTACCAGGACACGGTGATCATCGAGCGGCTGGTCCGCGCGGCGAACCGCGGCGTGTCGATCCACATCCTCGCCAAGGCGCCGCACTCGCTCAAGATGGACAAGCTGGTCGAGGGCGTCGGCGGGCTGCGCATCATGCACGACGTCGGCGCCAAGGTGCACAAGCTCAAGGGGCTGAAGCTCCATGCGAAGATGATTCTGGCGGACAACGAGCGCGCGGTCGTCGGCTCGATCAACCTCGCCCCCGGTTCATTCGACGCGCGGCGCGAGCTGGCGCTCGAAGTCGACAGCCACCACGTCGTCGGCCGCCTCGTCGACGTCGCGCGCCACGACTGGGAGAACTCGTCCGCGATCGACCTGAGCGACGAGGGCCTGCGCGCGGATCTCGACAAGCGCGGCGGCGCGGGTGCCGGCAGGCTCGCGCTGGATCCTGATTCCGGCGTCGGAAAAAAGAAGAAAAAACACTGACCGCAGCGGCGGTCCTTGCGCTAGCGGCCCGGAAGCTGGACGGCCGGATGACCCGCGAGGACCAGCGCGAGCCCGCGCAGGTCGTCCCACGCATCGCCAGCGCCAATGCCCTTCGACAGCGCGTCGAGGCGCGACAACGCGCGCAGCATCGGCATTGTCGCGGGTGCGGTAACACGCCGGGCGGCCTGTTCCATCGCGCCTTGGCGCTTGCCCCAGACGCGTGCGTTGCGCACGGCCACCGCGGCGGATGTTCCCGCGGCCGTCGCGTCCCCGATCGCGGCGAGCGCGTGCAGGTCTTCCCCCAGCTGCCACAAGAGCAGCGGCAGGCCTTCGCCTTCGGCTTCCAGCGCCGCGATGATCCGGAGCGCGCGCGCGGCGTCGCCCATGAGCCAGGCTTCGGAGAGCTCCTGGACATCGTAACGCGCGACATCGGTGACCGCGCGCTCGACCTCTTCGTAGGGGACCTCGCCTTCGGGCAGCAGCAGGCCGAGCTTCGCTATTTCCTGCTGAGCCGCGAGCAGGTTGCCTTCGCAGCGTTCGGCGAGAAACGCGAGCGTTGCCGCATTCGCCCGCTGTCCCTGCCGCGCGAGACGCGCCGCGATCCATGCCGGAAGCTCCGCGCGCTCCAGCGGGAAGACCGCGATCGCAACGCCCGCGTTCGACAGCGCGCTGAACCAGGCGGACGACTGCGCGGCGCGGTCGAGCTTCGGCAGCGTGACCAGCATGACGTTGTCGGGGCTGGGATTGTCCACGCATGCTTCGAGCGCCTTCGCGCCCTCGACGCCGGGCTTGCCGGTGGGAATGCGCAAATCGACGAGCTTGCGCGAGCCGAAGAGCCCGAGGTTGGCGTTGGCCGCGCGGAATGCGTCCCAGTCGAAACCCTTCTCGACGACCAGCACCTCGCGTTCGTCGCAGCCCGCCTTGCGCGCCGCGGCGCGGATCGCGTCCCCCGCCTCGATCGCCAGCAGCGGCTCGTCGCCGTGGACCGCGTACACCGGCGCCAGCGTGCGCTCGAGGTGCGCGGCGAGCTGGTGGGGCCGAAGGTTCACACCGGTTTCCGCGCCGCCTGCAGCCGCCGCACGATCTGCTGGACCGCGTCGGTCTGCATCTCCTTCAGGATGCGCGTTTCCTCGCTTTCGCGCGCCAGGACTTCGGATTCATTGAACGTGTAGCTTCGACGGATCACGATTTCGCCGGCCGGCATCCAGTCACGGCCTTCCTTGTCGCGCAGGTTGAACGACACGCGTTTCGTCAGGGCGAACTCGCGCACGCGTCCGCCGCCTGACAGGGACAGCACGCCCTTGTCGTCCACGACGCTCACGATTTCGAGCGTGACGGCCGCATCCTTGGGGCTGTCGATGACCTTGGTCGTTCCCGCGGATGCGCCGAGCGTGCGCTTCAGTTCGGCCACGATCGGCTGGGGCGCAGGCGAGGTCACGTAGATCGTCGGGAACGTATAGGCGACGTCGCCGCGCAGATGGAACCCACAGGCCGTCATGAGCGTCGCGGAGGCGAGCGCGGCGACAGCGGCGCGATTCATGTCAGACGACCACATTGACGAGGCGTCCCGGAACGACCTTTATGAACTTGGGCGGTGCTCCGTTGCCGTGCTTCGTCACTTCTGGCGCCGCTGCGGCGCGCAACTTGATCTCGTCTTCGGTAGCGGACGAAGGGACGACCAGCTTGCCGCGCAGCTTGCCGTTGATCTGCAGCACGAGCTCGATCTCGTCCTGCTCGAGCGCGGCCGGATCGACCTGCGGCCATGGCGCGTCGAGCAGCGCGCCGAACTCGCCGGCGTATCCGAGCTCGTCCCACAACGCACATCCGATGTGCGGCACCACCGGATAGAGCACGCGGATCAGGATCGACAGGCCCTCGCGCGTGAATGCGGCCGCACCCGCTGCGTCGCCCGGCATCGCGTCGAGCGCATTGAGCATCTTCATGCCGGCCGAAACAACCGTGTTGTACTGGATGCGCTCGTAGTCGTAGTTCGCCTGTTTCAGCGTCAGGTGGACTTCGCGGCGCGCGGCGTGCACGGGCGCTGCGGCATCGCGCCAGGCGAACGGTCCGCTCGCCGACTTCACGACATCGGCGCGAGCCAGCGCAAACGTCCACAGCCGTTTCAGGAAGCGCGCGCGTCCTTCGACGCCGGCGTCCGACCACTCCATCGTGTCTTCCGGGGGCGACGCGAACATGACGAACATGCGTGCCGCATCGGCGCCGTATTTCTCGACGATGTGCTGCGGATCGACGCCGTTCAGTTTCGACTTCGACATTGTGCCGAGGCCGCCGTATTCGACCGGCTTGCCGTCGGCCTTGAGGCGCGCGCCGGTGACGTGGCCGTCGGCGTCGTGCATGGCCTCGACGTCCTCCGGCGCGATGTAATCGATGCCGCCTTTCTCGCCACGGCGGAAGTAGATGTGGTTCAGCACCATGCCCTGCGTGAGCAGCCGGGTGAACGGCTCGTCCATTTTCACCATGCCCATGTCGCGCATCACCTTGGTCCAGAAGCGCGCGTAGAGAAGATGCAGGATCGCGTGCGTGATGCCGCCGATGTACTGGTCCATCGGGTTCCAGTAGTCGTTGCGCGCGTCGACCATCGCGTCTGCGCTGTCGGGGCAGGTGTAGCGCATGTAGTACCAGGCCGAATCGACGAAGGTGTCCATCGTGTCGGTCTCGCGCCGCGCCGGCTGGCCGCAGGTCG
>JBDTLY010000049.1:0-12439 GCA_039934535.1 Casimicrobiaceae bacterium
CTGGTACACACCAGCTCCCCCGGCTGGTTGATCTGCGGCCGCCCTTCCGCGTCGAAGATCTGCACATCCATGCCGAGGCCGCGGCACTGCAGCTCGCCCCGGTACACCGGCAGGATCGGATTGGCATCGGCGAATCCCGCCATCAGGTCCGTGCCGCCTGAGATCGACGACAGGCACAGGTCGTCCTTGACGCACTGGTAGACGTAGTCGAAGCTTTCCTCCGCGAGCGGACTGCCGGTGGAAAACATCGTCCGCAAATTCGTCAGCTTGAAGTCCTTGCGCGGCACGACGCCGAGCTTTTTCGCGGCGTCGATGTACTTTGCCGACGTGCCGAAGTGCGTCATCCGCTCCTCTTCCGCGAACATCCACAGCGCCCGGCCGCGGTCGATGAACGGCGCGCCGTCGAAGAGCAGCAGCGTGGCCCCCGCGGCAAGGCCCGACGCGAGCCAGTTCCACATCATCCAGCCGCAGGTCGTGAAGTAGAACAGGCGGTCGCCGCGCTTCAAGTCGCCATGCAGCAGGTGCTCCTTGAGGTGCTGGAGCAGCGTCCCGCCCGCGCCGTGCACGATGCACTTCGGCACACCCGTCGTGCCGGACGAATACAGGATGTAGACAGGGTGGTCGAACGGCAGGCGCGCGAAGGCGATCGGACCCGCCGCATGCGGCGCGAGGTAGTCATCCCAGCGGACCGCGCCGCGAATGCGCGACAGGTTCGCTATAGGCCCGCCGGAGCGTTCGAGGTAGGGCACCACGATCACGCGCTCGACCGTGGGCAAACCGGCCACGATCTCTGCAAGCTTGTCGACGATCGGCAGCGCCTTGCCGTTGTACCAGTAGCCGTCGACGGTCACGAGCACGCGCGGCTCGATCTGGCCGAAGCGGTCGAGCACGCCGCGCACGCCGAAATCCGGCGAGCACGACGACCAGATCGCGCCGAACGACGTCGCGCCCAGCATCGCCACGATCGCCTCGGGAAGATTCGGAACGAATGCCGCGATCCGGTCGCCCGCGACAATGCCGGATGCCGTCAATGCGGCCGCCACCCGCGCCACCAGGACCGTCAGTTCGCCGTGAGTCACGCGGCGCCGATCGCGGTCCTCGCCGCGAAAGACAAGTGCATCCGCGACGTCGTCGCATCCTCGAAGGGCCAGCAGGTTCTCGGCGAAATTGAGGCGCGCGTCGGGAAACCAGCGCGCCCCGGGCATCTTGTGCCCATCCACCAGCGTGCGCTCGCCGCGCTCGCCGACCACGCCGGCGTAATCCCACACGGCGCGCCAGAAGGCTTCCCGCTCGTCGTTCGACCAGCGCCATAACGACGCGTAATCGGGAAATGACCTGCCTGTCTCGCTTGCGACGCGACGCGCGAATTCCGTCACGTTCGCCGCCGCTATTCGCGCGGGTGATGGCTGCCAAAGGGGAACGTTCGTCGTCATGGCCGCGGTCAGCCCGGTTCCAGCGCCTGCAGAGGCGCCCGGATTCTATCCGGCAGCGGCACCGGGCGCCCGCTCGCGAGGTCGATCCACACGATCTTTGCCGCGCCGTCGGCGAATTTGCGTCCGTCGTGCCAGATCTCGTAGAAGCTGCCCACGCTGGAACGGCCGGGATCGCCGAGGGACATTCGCACCTCGAGGTCGCCCGGGTAGACAAGCGGCAGCAGGAACGTGCAGCTCGCATTGACGACGACCGGGCCTGTGACGTCGTGGGGCTTTTCCTGCGGATCCAGCGCCTGCACCCACTCGATCCGCGCCTGCTCCATGTAGCGGAAATACACGGTATTGTTCACGTGGCCGAGCATGTCCATGTCGCCCCAGCGGATGGCCTGAAGCGACGTGTGGACGAGCAATCGGGGCTTGTGGGTCAAGGCTGCTCCAGCGGTCGGCAATGCGGCGTTTGCGGCAACTCCGCGCATTCCTCGCTGCAAGTCGCTGCGGCGGATTATACAATTGCGCTCCACGGACGACGGCGGGGACCCCGGCATGGATCGCGAAGCGATGGAATACGACGTCGTCATTGTCGGCGGTGGGCCGGCGGGACTTGCCGCGGCGATAAGGCTCAAGCAACGCGCGCTGGAAGGCGGCAGGGACATCAGTGTCGTCGTGCTGGAAAAGGGGTCCGAGCTCGGCGCGCACATTCTTTCCGGCGCCGTGATGGACCCCCGGGCGCTCGCCGAGCTCCTGCCCGACTGGAAGGAACGCGGCGCGCCGCTCAACACGCCGGTGAGCGAGGACCGGTTCTACCTGCTGACTGAAACTAAGGCGATCCACAACCCGCGCTGGCTGCTGCCGGAATGCTTCATCAACGACGGCTACTACATCGTGAGCCTCGCCAATGTCGTCCGCTGGCTGGGGCAGCAGGCGGAAGCGCTCGGCGTGGAGATCTTCGCCGGATTCGCGGGCGCGGAGGTCCTGTACGACGAGCACGGCGCGGTGCGCGGCGTGGCGACCGGCAACATGGGCGTGGGCAAGGACGGACAACCGACGGCCAGCTTCCAGCCCGGCGTCGAGCTGCTCGGCAAGTACACGATGTTCGCCGAAGGTGCGCGCGGCCATCTCGGCAAGGCGGTGGTCGCGCGCTACAAGCTCGACGAAGGCCGCGATCCGCAGACCTGGGGACTCGGGATCAAGGAACTGTGGGAGGTGGATGCGGCGAAGCATGTGCCCGGCCTCGTGGTGCACAGCGCCGGCTGGCCGCTCGACAATGCGACCTACGGCGGCGGCTTCATGTATCACTTCGAGGACCGTCAGGTCGCGATCGGACTCGTCGTCGGGCTGGGCTATACGAATCCGTATCTCGAGCCGTTCCAGGAATTCCAGCGCTACAAGACGCATCCGGCGATGCGCGCGTTTCTCGAGGGCGGCAAGCGCATCGCCTACGGCGCGCGCGCGATCAACGCGAGCGGCCTCCAGTCGCTGCCGAAGCTCGCGTTTCCCGGCGGCGCCCTGATCGGCTGCGACGCCGGCTTCCTCAACGCACCGCGGATCAAGGGATCGCACGCGGCGATCAAGTCCGGAATGCTGGCCGCGGACGCCGCACACGACGCGCTGGCCGCGGGCCGCGCGCGCGACGAGCTCACTGCGTATCCGGCGGCGTTCGACGCTTCGTGGCTGCACGACGAACTGCATCGTGCCCGCAACTTCAAGCCCTACCTCGACCGCGGCCTCGTCTCCGGCGCGCTGCTGTTCGGGATTGATCAGTTGATCCTGCGCGGCAAGGCGCCCTGGACGCTGCATCGAAAGCAGGCCGACCACGAAAAGTTGCGGCCCGCGGCCAAATCCACGCCGATCGACTATCCGAAACCGGACAACACGCTCACCTTCGACAAGCTGTCGTCGGTCTTCCTGTCGAACACCAACCACGAAGAGAACCAGCCATCCCACCTCACGCTGAAGGACGCGTCGGTTCCGGTGGCGATCAATTGGGCGCGCTATGCAGGTCCGGAAGCGCGGTACTGCCCGGCGGGCGTCTACGAGTTCGTGAAATCCAATGATGGTGCCGAGCGTCTGCAAATAAACGCGCAGAACTGCGTGCATTGCAAGACCTGCGACATCAAGGATCCGACGCAGAACATCGTCTGGGTCGCGCCCGAGGGCGGAGGCGGACCGCTCTACCAGAACATGTAGCCGCGCGCGGGCGAAGGCATCAGCCGCTGCTGCCGAATCGTCCGGCGTTCGACCGCACGCGCGTGCAGATCTGGATTGCCTCGACAGCCTGCGCCAACTCGCGCTCCGCGCCCGGGTAATTCTTCACGCGACCGCTCCAGAATTCGGTCAGCGCCGCCTTGTCCGACTCCGAGCACAACCCGGATGCATACTCGGGCCATCGCCCCGGGGCGTCAGGCCCAACCGTCTTGGCCAGCGCAACGAAGTTCGACATGATGAACTCGTTGGCTGCACGACGCGTCGGATTCCAATTGTGCCCCCAGCTTAGCGCGGTCCAGGATTCGCGGGCGTCGAACGCCGGGTCAAGCAGGAGCGCCATGCCCTTTTGGGCGAGCGCGGGATCGGTGAACGCAAACAGCGCCATCATGAGGTTGCGGCGATCGAGGCGATCCTCCGTTGCCTTTGCTTCAGCGAGCAGCGCGTCGAACAGGGCCGCATCGCCGGTCCTGCCCGCGGTCACCAGGACTACATCGACCAGTCCAGGGTCGAGCGACTTCCTGTCCTTGATCCACGCAAGCGCAAGTCGACGCGCCTCCGCTGAGAGTTCCGGATCCGCCGGCGCGACGAAGCGCAATAGCGCACGTCGCGTCAACTGGTCATCATCGGTTTCGCCGGGCTTGGACGCAAACCCGAGGGCCCGCGCGCGCGGCCCGAAAACCTTGCGCACATAGCTTGAAAATTGCGGCCGGTCCGCATCTGGCACCAGGGTATTGCCGGCGAATTCTGCGAGATCGGCGGCGGCCAGCACGACGTGCCGATCATCCGAGGCAGCGGCGAGCGAAACCCAGCGCATCGCCTGCGCCGAGTTAACCGAACCGGAGCGAACAAGCGCCTGCAGATCGTACAACAGGCTCGTGTATTCCGCGGTGGACATTGCATCGCGACGCGCGGCAAGCCGGGGCAGCAGGTTGTCACGGTAGTCAGGCACATAGTAGCCACGTCCGCCGGCATTGGCGAATACGTAGGCGGGACAGCCGCCCTTCAGCGGCAACTTCATGGCCGCCTCGGTCATGAGGGCGCACGTCTGGCGGGAAGTGGTACCCGTGCCGTACCGGACGCACACCGGAATCTCCCATCGCTGAGGCGTTGCCGGCGCCGAGCCCTGCAGCACGAGGCGATGCTGGGTCAGCACCAGTTTTGCGCCGGCCGCCGCGCATTGGAGCTGAACATCGACCTGCGGCACGCCGTTCTGGTTCAGGAACGTGTTGAACGCCCGGGCCACCGGCAGGCGGCTTTCATGCGTGATCGAGGCCAGGAACTCTGCCGTAGTGGCCGAGCCGTCGCGCCGTGCTTCGAGATAGTTGTGCACACCGCGGCGGAAGGTGTCCTCGCCGACCCAGCCCTCGAACATCCCGATGACCGTCGCCCCTTTCTGGTAGGTGATGCTGTCGAACGCGTTGTAGATGTCGCCACGTGAATTGACGGGCTGCCGAATCTGGCGTGCGGACGCGAGCGCATCCGCTTCGATCGCCTGCGCGCGCTCGTTGATGCGCGCCGCTCCATGTTCGTAATCGGGCCGCCACCGGTCGACCATCTTTGCCGCGATCCAGGTCGCAAACGCCTCGTTCAGCCAGATGTCGTCCCACCACGCGGTAGTTACGAGGTTTCCGAACCACTGGTGCGCAATCTCGTGCGCGCCGACGTTGGCCGCGCCGCGACGATAACGCGGCGCCTCGGCGCCAGGCTTGGCGAGGAAGCCGGCCGCGCCATAGGTGATCAGACCGGCATTCTCCATCGCAAAGCCGACCGTAAGGGGAATCGCAATGTGGTCGAGCTTGTCGAATGGATAGGGAATGCCGAACCACTTTTCCAGTTGCACGAAGAGTTCCGGATAGGCGCTCGCAGGGAAGCCTGTGTCCCCGAGCCGGCCGCGTGGCACGACGATCCGAGTCGGGGTTGGATGGATTCCGACGCTGCCGACGTCCAACATCTCCCACGGGCCTACGGCAAACGCGACGAGGTAGGAGGGCAATGGCCGGGTCTCTGCGAAACGCACGGTCTTGAAGCCGTCGTCTCCCGGTGTCTCCGACAGGACTCGCGTGTTGGACAGCGCGACCAGATCGCGAGGCACTCGCAGCGTCAGTTGCCAGGGTGTCTTGAAACCGGGTTCGTCGAAGCATGGAAAGGCCCGGCGTGCGGACGTCGCCTCGAACTGGGTCATCGCGTACCACGACCCGTTGTCCTTCAGCGCAAAAATGCCCCGCGTCGTGTTCTGGCTCTGCTCGGCCTCGAACGACAATGTCAGGCGATGACGCCCGGCGGCCAAGGCCGGCGCGAACGCTACCCCGAGGAACTGCTCGTGGCCGGTCAACAACGTGGCCCGCGTATCCGTCAATTCAGTAACGGCGCGCGTGACTTTCAATGAATCTGCGTTGAGCCACAGAACGTCCTGCGCCCGATCCAGCTCGACGTCGATCCCAAGCTCGCCAGCAACGGTGGCTTCGCCCGGAACCACCGTGAGTGACACCAGGTAGCGTGTCGGCCGAACTCCGGCCGGAAGCCTCCACGCCGGGGGTTCGGCCGACGGCGCCGCCGGTTGATCCGCGGCAAAAGTCGAACCGGCAAACACCAACACCGCAAGCGCGGCAAACCCCGACAGCAGACGTTTCATGGCAGCACTGGCGGCAGGATGGGAACCGTTCAATCGTAACAGTTTGTCATGCGGACGCGCATTCCGGGCGGCCAAAAAAAGAGGCCGGCAATGCGCCGGCCATGAATCATTCAATTCCCAAATGGGTCTCGGCGGCCCCTCACCCTCCGAGATGCACCTCGTACTTCGCGCCATTCGACATCGTGCACGATCCAGCGCCCTGGTACGGCGTGCTCATCTTGTAGTCGCAGCTCATGTACGTGCCGCGCGAGCCATAGGCGTTGGTGACGCCGCGCTTTTCGTCGCCGGACACGCGTGTCGCTTCGCCCGACAGGATCTCGCCCTTGTAGTCGAGCTGGAACCGGCCCTTGCCGGTCATCATGTTGGTGACGGTACCGGTCATCATCCCGGTCTCCGTCGCAATTTCATTGGTGGGATACAGCCGCGCGTTGAGCATCGCGGCGGCCGGCGGGCCCGCGCCATAGGGTCGCGCCGGCACGACGGTCGCCCCGTACGGCGGCGCATTGTACGAATACGGATAGACGGGCGTGCCGTCCGGAGCCAGCGGAACAACGTAGCAGCCTGTCAGAGCCAGCGCCGGGAGTGCAGCCGCCACGGCGAGTCGCTTCGAGACGCTTTGCATTGAGGATTCCTTGCGATCACGCGAGCACATGCCCGCAGATCCACGCTGCGCCCGCGTTCGGCTTGCGTAAAGCGGAGAACCGGAAGTCGCGCGGGCTGCTACCGCGGGTCGCGCGGGATGCTACTTTTTTCGAGGCCTGCGCGCCGGGGCGCGAGGCGGACTGGGGTCCAGCATCGGATTGAGCAGGCGCCCGGCGGGAACGGGATCGCGATCCTTGCGGCGCAAGGCACGAAACGCACGCGGCTCCCACGGGCGGATTGCGAGCAGCATGCTGGCGCCGTGGCGCTCCGACAACGGCAATGCGCGATCGGCTGCGTGCAGGTCCGCGAATTCGTTCGCGACGCGCCGCATCCGCGCGGTCACCTCGGTCGTGCTGTGCCGCGACAGCATGCCGTTGATGTACACGAACAGCTCGCCCGGCCGGTCGAACTTGCTCGACAGGAATTCGGACTCCACGCGAGCTCTGAAATAGCGCTGGATCGGTCCTCCTGGAAGCCACGCGAACGTGCGGTCGATGAGCGACCGGAGGCGGTTGCCCGGGCCGAGCTCGACGATCCGGTGCCGGTCGAGGCGCGCGAGGCAGCGCAGGCACTCGGCCTCCGGGATGTCGTAGGTATCCACGATCTGCTGGAACGTCCAGTTGCCGACGGCGCACAGTGCGATCAGCATCAGCGTCGGGTCGGAGACGATTTCCCGCTCCTGCTCCACGGTGAGGCGGGTCATCCCGGCGTCCTTGGCCGAGGCTTCCCGCGCAAGTTCGCCGAAGTCGATGCCGGCCACGCCGCAGATGTCCTCCAGTCGCTGCAACGTGAAATCGCGGCGCGAGAACATCCGCTTGACGCTCGCCTCGCTGAGGCCGAGTCCGACCGCCACCATGGCGTAGGTGACGGCACGTCCCTTCAGCATCCGCTTCAGCGCATCGACCAGTGCGACCGCATGCATCGCAGTCTCCTCAACCCCACAGCCATGCAGCGCCGCGAACGCCGCTCGAATCGCCATGCCTGTGCCGGACGAGTCGCGTATCGACCCGGTCGGAAAACACGCGCGGCTCCCATAGCGCGGGCACATTGCGATAGAGGCGCTCGATGTTCGACATCCCGCCGCCCAGCACGATGATATCCGGATCGAGCAGGTTCATCACGTGCGCAAGCGCGCGCGCGAGACGATCTTCGTAGCGCGCGAATGTCGCCTCGCACGCCTCGTCGCCCAGTTCCGCGCGGGCGACGATCGTATGCGATTTCAGGTTTTCGCCGGATCCGTGCAGGTGATCGCGCTCGAGGCCCGGACCGGAAACGAACGTCTCGATGCAGCCATAACGACCGCAGAAGCACGCAGGGCCCGGCCGTTCGTCGTCGCGCGGCCAGGGCAGCGGGTTGTGGCCCCACTCGCCGGCGATGGCATTGGGTCCATCGAGCACGCGCCCGTGGACGACGATGCCGGCGCCCACGCCGGTGCCGAGAATCGCGCCGAACACGACGTCGGCGCCTTCGCCCGCGCCATCGGTTGCCTCCGACAACGCGAAGCAATTCGCGTCGTTGCTGATCCGGACCTCGCGCGCGACCGCCATCTCGAGGTCGCGCTTGATCGGCTGACCGTTGAGGCAAACGGAATTCGACCCCCGGAGCAGCCCGGTCGCGCGCGAGATCGAGCCCGGCATGCCGATGCCGACCGTTCCCGTGACGCCGAGCTCGCGCTCCGCGTCCGCAACGAGCCCCACGACCGCATCGATAATGGCACGATAGTCGCCGGAAGGCGTCGCCACGCGACGGCGGAGCACCGCCACGCCCCGTGCATCGAGGCCGACGATCTCGATCTTGGTCCCGCCGAGGTCGATGCCGAAGCGAATCATTCCTGTATCCCGGCCGTCGATGGCGCTCGGCATCCGCGTTCCAGTTGACGCCCCTGCCGGCGTTGGCCGAATATTACAACCTCGTTACACCCATCCCGCAGTCCGGAGGAATTTCCCATGGTTTCGTTGCGTTCTTGCTGCCTGTCCGCCACCGCTGGCGTCATCGCATGTTTCGCCGGGCCTGCCATCGCGCAGGGCCAGCTCAACGTCATCTGCTCCGTCCAGGCCGAGTGGTGCAACCTCGCCGGCGTCGAGTTCGAAAAGGAAACCGGCATCAAGACGACGATGACGCTGAAGGGATCGGGCGAATCGATGGCGCAGCTCGCGGCCGAAAAGGCGAACCCGAAGCTCGACGTCTGGTTCGGCGGCACCGGCGACCCCCATCTGCAGGCGGCCGAGCTCGGACTGACCGAGGAGTACAAGTCGCCGATGATTGCGCAGCTGCAGCCGTGGGCGCAAAAGCAGGCGGAGCAGGCGAAGTACCGCACGGTCGGCATCTACCTCGGCGTGCTGGGCCTCGGCTACAACACGGAACTGCTCGCGAAGAAAAAAGTCCCCGCGCCCGCGTGCTGGCGGGATCTCGCGAAGCCCGAGTACGCGAACGACGTGCAGATGGCAAATCCGAACGCATCGGGCACCGCATACACGGCGATCGCGACGCTGGTACAGCTGTTCGGCGAGGAAGAGGCGTTCAAGGTGCTGAAGGGGATGCACAAGAACATCACGAACTACGCGCGCCAGGGCGTTGGTCCGATCAAGGCCACCGCGCGCGGCGAGAACCTGGTGGCCGTCGCGTTCATCCACGACGTCGTCACCGAGGCGCAAGCCGGATTTCCGGTGAAGAGCGTCGCGCCGTGCGAAGGCACCGGCTACGAGATCGGCTCGATGTCGATCGTCAAGGGCGCGCGCAATCTCGACAATTCGAAGCGATTCGTCGACTGGGCGCTCACACCCAAGGCGCAGGCGCTGGGCGCGCAGTCGAAGCAATTCCAGTTGCCGTCGAACACGGCCACGCCGATATCACCGCTGTCGCCAAAGCCAGCCGAGATCAAGCTCATCAGCTACGATTTCGCGAAGTACGGCGCCGCCGCGGAGCGCAAGCGGCTGCTCGAGCGCTGGGACCGCGAAGTCGGGAGCCAGCCGCGATGAATCGTGTTTCCGGAATCGCGCTCGTCGCTCTGGTGTCGTTGCTCGCTGCCGCGGACGCGTCCGCGCAGGGCTCGCTCAACCTGTATTGCAGCTCGCCCAACACCGCATGGTGCCAGGGGATGGCGGTCGGGTTCGAGAGGGCGACCGGCGTGAAGGTCGCGGTCATCCAGAAGGCCACAGGCGAAATGCTGGCGCAGGTGAAGGCCGAAAAGGCGAATCCCAAGGGCGACGTCTGGTGGGCGGGTCCCGCGGATTCGTACCTGCAGGCCGCTGAGGAAGGTTTGCTCGACGCTTACCCATCGCCCAATCTTTCGCAATTGCACGACTGGGCGCGGCGCATCTCGGAAATTTCGAAATACCAGGTGGCGGGCGTCTACGGCGGCATCCTTTCGCTCGGCTACAACACGGAATTGCAGGAAAAGCGGAAGCTGCCCGTGCCGCGCTGCTGGAAGGATCTGCTCGATCCGAAGTTGAAGGGCGAGGTCATGCTCGGCAATCCCGGAACGTCGGGCACCGCGTACCTGATGCTCGCCACGCTGGTGCAGGTGTTCGGCGAAGACGAAGCGTTCGCCTACATGAAGGCACTCAATGCCAACGTCGCGTCGTATGCGCGCTCGGGCATCGGGCCGATGACCGCCGTGAAGCGTGGGGAAATCTATGTCGGCAGCACGGTCCTGCATGGCGTGATCAACGAAATCGCCGCCGGATTTCCGGTGAAGCCGATCCTCCCCTGCGAAGGCGTCGGTTACGAAGTCGGCTCGATGGCGATCATCAAGGGCGCGCGCAATCTCGACAACGCGAGGAAATTCGCCGACTGGGCGCTCACGGTCGACGCGCAAAAAATCGGGCTCGACGTGAAGGAGTACGCGATTCCGACGAACAAGAGCGTCCCGTTGCCGCCCATGGTTCCGAACCTGGCCGACATCAAGGTGATCAACTACGACTTCGCGAAATACGGATCGAGCGACGTGCGCAAACGACTGCTCGAGCGCTGGGACAAGGACATCAACGCGGCGATGAAATGACCCGCGCGGTGCCCCGATCAGCAGCGATCTGGCTTGCTGTCGGCGCAGTCGGCTTCGCGTTCGCGCCGTGGTACGCAGTGCAGGATTCGATCTGGTCGCCGAGCTGGATCAGCACCTGGCAAACGAAAGACAACGCGCCCGCGTGGCTGCAGGCGATTTCCTTCGGTCGTGCATGGTTGTGGCCGGGTGCCGTGCTGCTCGCGGCGGCCGCCCGGTTTCTCGCACCAGCGCGGCCCCTCTCGCGGGCGAATGCGTTCATCGTCATCGGCGCGCTGGGCTTCACCTACTCGCTGGGACAGGGCTTTGTCATCGGACCCCAAGGCTGGTATTTCGATTCGCTGACGACTCTGCTGCCACCGCTCAAAACGGGCCAATTCGGCATGGGGTTGGGCGCCTTTCTCGTGCTCAGCGCATTCGCCATGCTGTTCGCGCTCGGGCTCGCGGGTCGCGGGTACTTCAAAGGCGACGGTTTCGTCGCGGGAAGCGCCGTTGCGATCACCGCGCTGGTTGCGGTGTTCACGTTCTTCCCCGTTTTCCGGATACTCATCTCCGCAGCGCAGGACGCCAACGAGGCGCTGTCGCTGACGGCGTTCCAGCGGCGCATGTTCACCGAAAAAGTGTGGGGCATCGGCTGCGTCGTCGGCTCCACCCGCTGCGGCGTGGCCTGGAACACGCTGATCCTCGCGTTCTCGTGCGCGATCGCGTGCACCGGTCTCGGCCTCGCATTTGCGCTGATCTGGAGCCGCACGACATTCCGCTACAAGAAGATGCTCCGCTTTCTCTCGGTGCTGCCGATCATCACGCCGCCCTTCGTCATCGGCCTCGGCCTGATCCTGATCTTCGGCCGCTCGGGGGTCATCAACCAGCTCGTGGAGTACGCCTTCGGGCTGCAGCTCGGGCGCTGGATCTACGGCTATCAAGGCGTCCTGCTCGCGCAGGTGTTCGCGTTCACGCCGATCGCGTTCCTCGTGCTGGTCGGCGTCGTCGAGGGCGTCTCGCCGAGCATGGAGGAAGCGGCGCAGACGCTTCGCGCCGACCGCTGGCGGGTATTCAACGACATCTCGCTGCCGCTGATGCGCCCCGGCCTGGTCAATGCCTTCCTCATCAGCTTCATCGAATCCATCGCCGATTTCGGCAATCCGATCCTGCTCGGCGGCAATTTCGGCGTCCTGTCGACCGAGGTGTTCTTCTCGGTCGTCGGCGCGCAGCTCGATCAGGGCCGCGCGGCCACGCTCGGCATCCTGCTCCTCGCGTTCGCGCTGGTCGCGTTCTTTGCGCAGCGCTGGCTGCTCGGGCGCAAGGTCTACACGTCGCTCGCGGGCAAGGGAGACTCGGGCCTGCCCACGCAATTGCCCGACCGCGTGCGCCGCCTGTGCTACGGCGTCGCCATACCCTGGGCCGCGCTGACGCTGGTCATCTATTCGATGGCGCTGGTCGGCGGCTTCGTCGAGACCTGGGGCCGCGATTACACATTGACGTTCAAGCATTACACCAAGGCATTCGCGATCGAATGGACGAGCCATG
>JBDTLY010000050.1:0-12437 GCA_039934535.1 Casimicrobiaceae bacterium
CCGAGGAAATCGCCGACCTCGCGCCCGACCTCCCGCAGGAGGTGATGGACGACGTCTTCTCGAGCCTTCCGGTCGAGGAGCGCGAGCAGCTGCGCGCGGCGATGTCCTTCGAGGACGACATGGTCGGCGCGCTGATGGATTTCGAGGACGTTTCCGTCCGGCCCGACGTCACGCTGGAAGTCGTTTTGCGCTATCTGCGCAGGCGCGACGAGCTGCCGAGCCAGACCGACCAGCTCTTCGTCGTTGACCGGAACGAGAAGCTGCTCGGCGTGCTGCCGGTCAACAAGCTGCTCGTCTCCGATCCCGGCATCACGGTGGAGGCGATCATGCAGCCGCCGGTCGTCAAGCTGCTGCAGCACGAGAAGGCCGATGCCGCGGCGAGCGCGTTTGAGCGCTACGACCTCGTGTCGGCGCCGGTCGTCGACACCAACGACAAGCTCGTGGGGCGTGTCACCGTGGACGAAATCCTCGACTTCGTGCGCGAAAGCGGCGAGGACGACCTGCTGGCGCAGGCGGGGCTGCGCGAAGAGGAGGACGTGTTCGCCTCGGTATGGGCGTCGTTTCGCAACCGGTGGGCATGGCTTGCGATCAACCTCGTCACCGCGTTCATCGCGTCGCGCGTGATCGGCATGTTCGAAGGCTCGATCGAAAAGCTGGTCGCACTCGCCGCCTTGATGCCGATCGTGGCGGGAATCGGTGGCAATTCCGGCAACCAGACCATCACGATGATCGTGCGCGCGATCGCGCTGGGCCAGGTCAGTCGCGAGCATGCGCGGCCGCTCATCCGCAAGGAGTTCCTCGTGAGCCTCGCCAACGGACTCGTGTGGGGCGGCGTGATGGGGCTCGTGGCGATGGTGCTCTACAAGGATGTCTCGCTCGGCCTCGTGATGGTGCTCGCCATGACCCTCAACCTGCTCCTTGCGGCGCTGATGGGCGTGCTGATCCCGATGACGATGCTGAAATACGGCCGCGATCCGGCGATCGGTTCGTCGGTGATGATAACGGCGGTCACCGACTCCGGCGGATTCTTCATCTTCCTCGGTTTGGCGACGATCTTCCTCGTGCACCGTTAGCGGGCAGCAGGCGCGAACCGAGACGGCGCCGGCGGAATAGTCCGCCGGATCCCTCTGTTGGCGATGGCGAACCCACCAATAACGAGGGAGAACCTGTTGACCACAGACGCATCCGGCTCCGCGAGAGCGTGAACTCGGGCTTCGGCGCGCGCGGAGTACCATCGCGCCATGCGGCCCGGCTGAGCCTCCCCTGGGCCGGGCCGCGCTTTTCCGACCGCTGGATTCCACGATGCCGCCGTCCGTGACCGATGCCGCGTTGCCGCACCCGGAGCTCGTCGCAGCGATTCCGCGCCTGCGCCGCTATGCGCGCGTGCTGACCGGAGATGCGACGCGCGCCGACGACCTGGTCCAGGACACGCTCGCTCGCGCATGGGAAAAGCGCCGCCTCTGGCAGGCGGGAACGGATTTGCGCGCATGGCTGTTCACCGTAATGCACAACGTCCACGTCAATCAACTGGCACTTATTCGGCGCGAAGCGGCAAACGTGTCGTTGGACGCCGATCCGACCGGCATGGCGTGGCAGTTGCCGGTGCGCGGCAACCAGCTCGATCGCGTCGAACTGCTCGAGGTGGTCGCGCAGATGGGCCGGCTTTCCGCCGATCAGCGCGAGGTGCTGCTGCTCGCGGCGGTAGAGGAGATGCGTTATGAGGAGATCGCCACCGTCCTCGGTGTGCCCATCGGCACGGTAATGTCGCGCCTTTCGCGCGCGCGAGACAAGCTGCGGCGCCTGGTCGCCGAGCCCTCATCCGGACTTCGCATCATCAAATGAATACGAGCCTGCTTTCGTGAGCACACTGCCGCCCGATTCCGTCTCTGACAGCGACCTCAACGCGTTTGCGGACGGCCAGCTTTCGCCCGAGCGGACCGCGGTCGTCGAAGCGGCGCTTGCTCGCGATCCCGAGCTCGCGGCGCGGGTGGCGGAATTTCGCGCGCAGAGCGCGTCGCTGCGCGATGCGCTCGATCCAGTGCTCGCCGAGCCGATACCCGCGCGACTGCTCGCGGCGGCGGTGCCCGCGGCGTCCGGCAGGCAGGGGATGGTGCCGCGATGGGCGATGCCCGCACTCGCGGCCGCGGCAACGCTCGTCCTCGGCATCGGCCTCGGCTGGTTCGGCCGCGATGCGATGATCGAGCGCGGCGGCACGCCGACGACGTTCGCGCGTTCAGCGGCTTTCGCGCATGCGCTCTACGCGGCCGACGCGCGGCGCCCGGTCGAAGTCTGGGCCACCGAGGAAAAGAGCCTTGTCACGTGGCTCACGAAGCGCCTCGGGTTCAAGGTGAATGCGCCGGACCTGAACGGTCTCGGATATGCGCTCATCGGCGGCAGGCTCGTGGCGGGCAACGAATTCCCGACCGCGCTGTTCATGTACGAGAATTCCGACAAGGAGCGGTTGTCGCTGCAGGTGCGCAAGCAGTCCGCGCGCGTTCCGACCGGCGTTGCGCGCGCAGGCGACACGGCATTTCGTTACGTGGTCGAAAACGGAGTCGGCGTCTTCTACTGGATCGACGACGACTGCGGCTACGCGATTTCCGGGACGCTCGACCGAGCGCAGCTCCTCAAGATCGCGCACGTCGTCTACGGCCAGCTGGCGGCGCTCGAGGCGACCGGCCCGAAATAGCGCTGCCGGCCTGTGCGGTAGGATTCCGGTCATGCAACGGATCCCCGCCCGCGTCGGCGACGCCGTCGACGACATCGACACCCCCGCGCTCGTCGTCGACCTCGACCCGTTCGAGCGCAACCTCGAGCTGATGGCCAATGCGGCCCGCAGCGCGGGCGTTGCGCTTCGTCCGCATGCCAAGGCGCACAAGTGCCCCGACATCGCGGACCTGCAGATTGAACGCGGCGCCGTCGGCATCTGCTGCCAGAAGGTCGGCGAGGCCGAGGCTTTCGTGGCGGCGGGCATCCGCGACGTGCTCGTCACCAATGAGATCGTAGGCGCTGCGAAGCTCGCGCGGCTGGCGGCTCTGGCGAAGAACGCGGTGATCGGCGTGCTGGTCGACGATGCGGCCAACGTCCGGAACCTTGGCGCAGCGGCGCGGGCCGCGGGAACCACGCTCGACGTGCTGGTCGAGATCGACGTCGGCATGAAGCGGTGCGGTGTCGCGCCGGGCGCCCCGGCAGTCGCGCTCGCCGAAACGGTCGCCCGCACGCCCGGATTGCGCTTCCGGGGTATGCACGCGTATCACGGGTCGGCGCAGCATCTGCGCGCGCCCGCGGAACGACGCGATGCGATCTCGACCGTGGTGCGGCTTGCGCGCGAGACGAAGGCGGCGATCGAGGCCGCCGGCGTCGCGTGCCCGGTCGTCACCGGCGCTGGCACCGGCACGTGGCAGCTCGAGCGCGACAGCGGCGTGTTCACGGAGCTCCAGCCCGGCTCGTATGCGTTCATGGATGCCGACTACCATCGCAATGCGCTCGCGCCGGACGAGCATGATTTCGAGCAGAGCCTGTATGTGCTCGCCTCGGTGATGAGCGCGCCGGTGCGCGAGCGCGCGATCGTCGACGCCGGGTTGAAGGCATTTGCGTTCGACTCGGGCCTGCCGCAGGTGTGGCACGCGCCGGGTCTCGACTACGTGAAGGCCTCCGACGAGCACGGCGTGCTGACGGTTGCTGCCGACCGCGATCCGCCGCTGCCGGGCGATCGCGTGTGGCTGATCCCCGGACATTGCGACCCGACCGTCAATCTCTACGACTGGATCGTCGGCGTGCGCGGCTCGCGCGTCGAGTGCGTCTGGCCGGTGGCGGCGCGCGGGGCGCTCGCCTAGCTCGTGATCATAGCGTCACGATTCCGCGTGGCGTCCACAGCATCGCGGCGAGGCGCGCGTGGCGGTCGTAGGTAACCTGCACGGCGTCGGCGAGCCCGAGTGCGGCGAGCGCCGTTCGCACAAAGGCCGGATCGGCGTGCGCCGCCGCGACCTGCGCGATCGAGACCTTCGACACAGGCAGGCGATCGGCCGGATGCGTCGGCACGTCCCATTGGATCAGCGTCGGCACGATGCCCTTGCCCGGCCGCTTTCCGTCCTCCGGAATCGTGATGCGCCAGCGGTAGTCGCCGCGTTCGAACGGCGTGACCACGCCCAGCGGAATCGGACACGCCGACACCGAACGCTCGATGTCGGCCGTTCGCGCCACCCAGGCGACGAGTTGCGGGCGCTCCGTCAGCTCCGACTGCAGCGCGATGTCGTCGAGATCGAACCAGCGCGGGCGCGGCGGCTTGATGCCGTCCGGATCGATGGCGATGATCTCGAGGTAGACGCGATCGCCGAGGCGCAGCAGCGCGTTGTGTGTGCCCATGGCGACGTGCTTGCCGCCGGGCTGTGGCGGGACGCCGGTAACTTCGGCGATGAACTCGATGCCGTCGGCGAGCGTTGTCGCCGCGAGGACGAGGTGGTCGAGCTGCGCGGGCGGCGCCGCCGTGCGCCGCACTTTCGTCATCGGGTTTCGTCGGCGGCGAAGTCCATCTCGACACGGGCGCCGTTCGGGTCGTGGAAAAAGACCTGCCACTGGCCCGCGTCCGGCAGGCGCCGGCAGTCGTAGGGAAGGCCGCGCGCTTCGAGTTTTGCAAGCGTCGCGGCGAGGCCACTCGACGTGAACGCCATGTGGTCGATGACGCCGGTCCGGAGCTCCGCGCGCGGGCGCCCGCCGACGACATGCAGGATCGGACGTTTTTCCGCATAGAGCCAGGCGCCGGGAAAGGTGAATGGAGGCCGCGGTCCGGGCGCGAGCCCGAGCAGGTCGCCGTAGAACGCGATCGTCGCGTCGACGTCGTCGGTGAGGATCGTGAAGTGGTTCATGGCGGTCGCGGGCATGACGTTCTCCGGAATGCGCCGGGCATCGAGGCAGGGAGTTTACGCCAACGCGTCGCGCATGAAGTCCGCGATCATCGCCGTCGCGTCCGGCCCGCGTGCATCGTTGTAGGGCAGCGCGTCGTCGCCGCCGCTCCAGGCGTGGCCGAGTCCCGCGATGGCGACGTAGCGCACGACGAGATGGCCGTCTTTTCTCCATTCGCGCGTCGTCGTCATGCGGCCATGGTCGAGGCCGCCACGTTCTGCGTCGACGTGAGGAAGCGTTGCCGCCGGAAGGGATGGCGTCGGGACCGACGAATGGCCGTTGAAACGCAGGTACTGGCGGACCAGGGCGGTCGCGTTAGCCGTGGCGACGACGTTGTCGGCCTCGCCATGGATCGCGAGCAGCGGCACTGGCGATGGCGACGATTCGCGAGCGGCCGCCGCAATGGCTTCGACATCGACCTCCGGCCCGCGCTGCATGACGCCGATCGCGGTGAATGCCGACAGCGCCGCGCCGCAGGGGAGCCCCGAGTGGACCACGGCCGCGCGTACGAGCCCCGCATCGCGCAGGCCGAGCACCGCCGCAAGCGCGCCGCCGGCCGACATCCCGACCACGACGACGCGCGTCGGATCGGCACGGTGCCAGCGCCGCACCGAGCGGATCATCGCCGCAACGATCGCCGTTTCACCGCGCCCCTCCGCCGTGGCGCGGTCGAACCAGTTCCAGCAATGCCAGGCGTTCGCCGATTCGTTCTGCCGCGGCATCAGCACCAGCCAGCCATGCGCATCGGCAATCGCCGCGACGCGCGTGCCCTCGGCGAATTCCTCTGGCGTTTGCTTGCAGCCGTGGCAAAACACAAGGAGCGGCGCGCGCCGCCAGAGCGACCAGCCCGCCGGCGTGTAGAGGAGATACTCGCGCCGCGGCAGTAGCCACGGCAGCGTCGCGAGCCAACCGCGAAGCGCGAAGTTCGAGCCTTTCGTCCAGCGTCCCGGCGCCGGCGTGCGCCTGAACAGGCGCCGAAAGGCGGATGCGACGCGAGACCCGATTCCCACGGGCAGCGCTATCCGGCTGCGGCAGTTGCGCTAGCGCAAGGGGAACGTCGAAAGTACCGGCTCATCGTTTGCGTTTCCATTCAGCACGTTGTTGCCGGCAGACAGGACGATACCACCAAGATTGATGGGAATGTTGATTCCGTATACGTTGTTCTCGATTACGCTATTGGAAAGGCGCGTGAACGAGTTCAGGCCCGCGGCGATGCCGGTGATATTGCCGACGATCCGGCTGCGACTCACCTGAAGCGACGACGTGCCCGGTGAGTCGCCCGGATACACCGCCTGATTGTTCTGCGCGATCTCGCAATCGTCGACGCTGAGGTTGCTTACCTGGCCCAGGACTGGATTGGTGCCGATTCCTCGTCCGGCGTTCTTGATGATGAGCGAATGGGACAACGCCATCGTTGTGTTATTGCCGATGGCGAGGCCGTCGCCGGCGCTACCCGAAATCTCGATGTCGGCGAGCGTTCCATTGATCTGCATCGTCTCCGCCGCCCCGCCGTAATTCAGTGCAATTCCGAAGCTGTTGTTGCGGAACACACTGTGCCGGATGTGCAGCTCCAGGGGGCCGGATGGCGCCGCCTTGAGCCCCGACGCACCGGTGAAGCCGGCGACCTGGACGTCCTCGATACGGACGACACCCTCGCCGGTGATGTAGATGCCGCGTCCGGTCGACCCCTGGTTGTTGATGGAGAGCCCGCGCAGAACGACGATGCTGTTAATGGCCGTCGCGATCGTGACGCCGTGCCCGGACGTCACGGAGATTCCGGCGTAGGCGCCGGGCGATGCGATGATCGACACCGATTGCGCGATCGTCACCGGCCCATAGCCGCCCGAGTCGAGCACGATGATTTCGCCCCCTGCGCTGGTTGCAGTAATGGCGGCAGCGAAGGCGCGGCACGGTGCGGCAATCGAGCACGTGGGATTGTCGACGCCCGAAGTCGACACGAACGATCGCTGTCCGGCGGCGAGGGCCGTCCCGCCACCCACGGCCACATTGGTCAACAGGACGACGACGAGACCGAAAGCGTGCCGACGCGACAAAATCATGACTATTCCCCGGCGGCCCTGGAGTCGGCCGACTGGCGCGCGGGCCCTGCACGCCGGTCAGATGAGGACGATGTCGTATTGCTCTTGCGTGTAGATCGATTCGACCTGCAGCGAGATCGGCTTGCCGATGAAGTCGCCTAGCTGCGCGAGCGACTGCGATTCCTCGTCGAGAAAGAGGTCGATCACCGGCTGCGCGGCGAGGATGCGGAACTCGCGCGCGTTGAATTGCCGCGCCTCGCGCATGATTTCGCGCAGGATCTCGTAGCAGACTGTCTGCGCGGTCTTCAGTTCGCCGCGTCCGTGGCAGGTCGGGCAGGGCTCGCAGAGAACATGCGCCAGCGACTCGCGCGTGCGCTTTCTCGTCATCTCGACCAGGCCGAGCTGGGTGAAGCCGTTGACCGTCAGCCGAGTGCGGTCGCGCTCGAGCGCGCGGTTCAGCTCCGCCAGCACCGCGTTGCGGTGGTCGGCGTTCTCCATGTCGATGAAGTCGATGATGATGATGCCGCCGAGATTGCGAAGCCTTAGCTGCCGCGCGATGACCTGCGCCGCCTCGAGGTTGGTCTTGAAGATCGTGTCGTCGAAGCTGCGGCCGCCGACGAAGCCGCCGGTGTTGACGTCGATGGTGGTCATCGCCTCGGTCTGGTCGACGATCAGGTAGCCGCCTGACTTCAAGTCGACGCGGCGGCCCAGCGCGCGCTCGATTTCCTCTTCCACGCTGTTCAGGTCGAAGAGCGGCCGCTCGCCGGCGTGATGATGGATGCGGTCGGCTAGCGCCGGTGTGTACTCGCGCGCGAATTCCTGAATCTTGACGAAGGTCTCTCGCGAGTCGACGACGATGCGCTCGGTCTCTTCCGTCGCCATGTCGCGCAGCACGCGCTGGGCGAGCGAAAGGTCCTGGTAGAGCAGCGCCGGCGCGGGCTTCTCCCGCGCGCCTTCGTTGAGGTCGTGCCACAACTTGGTGAGGTAGTCGATGTCGTTCTTCATCTCGCGCTCGGTGGCGGTCTCGGCCATCGTGCGGATGATGAAGCCGCCGGTCATCCCTTCCGGCAGCAGCAGCTGGAGTTTTTCGCGGAGGATCTCGCGTTCGGCTTCGTCCTCGATCCGCTGCGAGATCCCGATGTGCGAATCCTGCGGCAGGTAGACGAGCAGGCGTCCCGCCAGGCTGACCTGCGTGGACAGGCGCGCGCCCTTGGTCCCGATCGGATCCTTGATCACCTGCACGAGCAGCGGCTGGCCCTCGTGCAGGATCTTCTCGATCGGGCGCGTATCGGCGCCGCCGTGGCCGTTCTGGCGGTGCTCCCAGATGTCGGCGATATGCAGGAAGGCCGCGCGCTCGAGCCCGATCTCGACGAACGCGCTCTGCATTCCGGGCAGCACGCGCGCGACGCGGCCGAGGCAGATGTTGCCGACAAGCCCGCGTGCGCTGGAACGCTCGATGTGCAATTCCTGCACGACGCCCTGCTCGAGCATCGCGACGCGGGTTTCCTGCGGCGTTACGTTGATGAGTATTTCATGGCTCATCGGGGCGGCAAGCTTTGCATTTCGGCCGCGGTCAGCGGCAAGATTGCCGTTGTTATAGCACGACGACCCCGATCCGGGCGAGGAGGAGGCTGGTCTCGAAAAGCGGCAATCCCATGACGCCCGAATAGCTGCCTTCGAGGCGGCTGACGAACGCGGCGGCGCGACCCTGGATCGCATAGGCCCCCGCCTTGTCGCGGGCTTCGCCCGTGGCAACGTAGCGGTCGATTTCCGCGTGCGTCAGATCGCGAAACGTGACGGCGGACGTCGAGATCTCGACGACGATTTCGCTTTCCCAGCTGATCGCGACGGCGGTCGAGACATGGTGCGTGCGTCCGGAGAGAAGCGCCAACATCCGGGCCGCATCGGGCTCGTGGCGCGGCTTGCCGAAGATCGCGCCGTCCAGCACGACTTCCGTATCGGCGCCGAGCACGGGCCGCGGCGTCAATCCGCGGCGGAGCATGTGCTGCGCGCCGACCGCGGCCTTCGTGCGGGCGATGCGCTCGACGTAATGCAGCGCCGGTTCGTCGTCGAGCGCCATTTCGACGACGTCGTTCGGACGCCCCGCGGCTTCGCGCATCCGGATGAGCTCGAAGCTGACGCCCAGCTGACGAAGGAGGTCCTGCCGCCGTGGGCTGCGTGACGCGAGATAAAGGTCGGGGGTCGCCACGGTCGATCTAATCGCGATGATAGGGATGCCCGGCGAGCAGGCTCGTCGCCCGGTACAGCTGCTCGGCGAGCAACACGCGCACGAGCCCGTGCGGAAGCGTCATCGCGGACAACGCGACCACCGCCTGCGCGTCGCGCTTCACGGGTTCCGCGAGTCCATCGGCGCTGCCGATCACGAACGCGACATCGCGCGCATCGTCGCGCCAGCGCGCAAGCTTTTCCGCCAGCTCGCGCGTCGTCCACGGTCGTCCGTGCTCGTCCAACGCAACCGTGACCGCGCCTTTGCAGGACGCGGCGATGCGTGCAGCCTCCGCGGCGAGCAGACGGGCCACGGGCTTGCCGCTTTCACGCGCCTCGGGTTTCAGAGCAACGAGTTCGAGGGCGAACTCGCGGGGCAGCCGGCGCGCATAGTCGTCCCAGCCGGCGGTGACCCAGGCCGGCATCCGGTGGCCGAGTGCAACGACGCGCAGCTTCATCGACGGGCCACACCCAGGCGTGTGCGAAAGCTTTCGGCGAACGCTACGCTGCCCGGCGGTCGGCGGCCTTCGTGCGGGCCCGCGCCGGCTTGCCGGTCGACCACAGCTCTTCCAGGTTGTAATGCACGCGCACCGCGGGCTGCATGACGTGGACGATGATCTCGCCGGCATCGACCAGCACCCATTCGCCGGTTTCCTCGCCCTCGACGCCGATGATGCTCGCGCCGGCTTCCTTCAGCTTGTCGCGGACATGATGCGCGAGCGCCTTTACCTGCCGGTTCGATTCGGCGGTGGCGATGACGAGGGTGTCGTACAGGTTGGTGAGCTTGCGGACATCGAAGACGGTGATGTCGCGTGCCTTGATGTCTTCGAGGGCGGTTACGGCGATCTTCGACAGCTTTCTTATGGGCACGGGGGGGATCGATAGAGTTGGTTGCGCTCAATATAGGCCAAAACCGCGGGCGGAAGCAAACCCCGCACTTCGTCGAGGCCGGCGGCCCCCCGCGCAAGCTGGCCACGGATGGCGGTCGCGGAAATGTCGTGCGCGGTCACCGGCTGCACGAGGATCGCGCCGGCCGGTGCGGCGACGAGCGCATTCCGGTCGCGGACGAACCGGCGCTCCCAGTCCGGCAGCAGCGCGGGCGCGCGCTCGAGATCGAATTCCACGCCCGGGCGCGCGACGACGACGATGTGCGCAAGGTCGAACAGTTCGTGCCAGCGGTGCCACGCGGGAAGTCCGAGGAAGGCGTCGGCACCGACGATGAGCGCGAGCGGGCGCCTGGCGTCTTCCTTGCGCAGCGCTTCGAGCGTCGGTACCGTGTAACTGGGGCCGGGGCGTTCCATTTCGCGCGCATCGACCTCGAGTTCGGGATACTCGCCCACCGCGAGCCGGAGCATCGCGAGCCGATCCGCGCCCGAGGCGACCGGCGCCGCGCGATGCGGCGGAGCGCCTGCCGGCACCAGCCGCATCGCAGAGAGCGGCAGCGCGGCACGGAGCTCGCGCGCGAGCTCGAGGTGGCCGTAGTGAACCGGATCGAACGTGCCGCCGAGAATGCCGAGCGCAGTGGCGGTCATGGCGGGTCGACCGAAGAGGCTGCGCCGCTCAGAAGCGCGAGCCCGGCTCGTTCAGGAACGCGATTTCCTCCGGCGTCGACGCGCGGTTCAGGATCGCGTTGCGGTGCGGATAGCGGCCGAAACGGCGGACGATGACCGCGTGCTTTTCCGCCCATTCGAGCAAGCCTTGGTCGCCGGTTTCGGCGGCGAGCGCGCCAAAGAGCGCGAGCGAGCGTTCCTGCGCGGCGACATTCTCCGCATGCTCGAAGGGCATGTACAGGAACCAGCGCTCGTAGCGATCGAGCCCGCGATCCTGCCCGCCGTCGACGGCGGCCGTGGCCATTGCCGACGCCTGCACGTCGCCGGCGAATGCGCGCGGCGTGTCGCGAAACATGTTGCGCGTGAACTGGTCGAGCAACAGCACGCGCGCGAGCGCGCCGTGAGGTGTCGCGGCCCAGTCGGCAAACGCGCCGCCGAGCGCGGCCTCGACCGCCGTGCCGAAGCGGGATCCGATTTCCGCATCGAACGCGGCGTCCTTGCGGAACCAGGCGTCACGCGCGGCGTGCGGCGACGGGCCGAACCAGAACGCGAGGATCTCGTCGGCGAGGGGATCTTGGTCCATCACGTTATGATAGCGGCGAAATGGAACCTCCGATATCCGGACACCGAGTGCGCATCGCGAAGGTTGATCCGGGACACCTCGTCGCGGGTCAGGCGGCGGTGGATCCTGCCCGGAATTTCCAGTAGACAGCGTCCACCGTCCGGTCATGGGCCTTCTTGAGATGCGCCTTCAGCGTCTCGCCCACCGCATGCGAATGCGCAACTTCCCGGTCGGCGCGCACGAACACAACGGCACGGCGGTCGTCGAGGACGAGCGAGCGCACGTCGCCCGTGACGCCGCGTTCTGCGAGCCAGGACTCGGCCGCGCGATCGAGCGTTGCGTCGGAGGTATCGATCAACAGGCGGCGGTTGAGCGCGGCGAGGAACAGCGCCATCGCCCCCAGCAGAACGCCGACGACGATGGCGACGAGCGCGTCGAATTCCGGATGCGGCCCGGCGACCATCGACACACCGGCGACGATCAGTGTGAGGACGATGCCGAGTAGGGCGACGCCGTCTTCCAGCAGCACGGCCAGCACCGTCACGTTGCTGCGGTTTTCACGTAATCCCCTGGCGCCGCCGATCTCCTTGAAGGCGACCGTGAACGTCCATGATTCGAGCACGAGCGCGAATACGAGGAGTCCCAGCACGAGGAGCGTGAAGGGCTCCGACCGTCCCGGATTGAGCCAGGCGTGAATGCCGTGGTAGATGTTGATGCCGCAGCCGACGAAGAAGATGCTCACCGCCGACACGAGCGCCCAGAAAAACTTTTCCTGGCCGCGGCCGAACGGATGCAGGCGGTCCGGGCCCGCTTTCCCGCGGACCTCGCCTACCTTCAGCAGCACCTGGTTGCCGACGTCGGCGAGCGAGTGGATCGCCTCGGCGAACAGCGTCGGAGACCCGGTGACCGCAAAGCCGAAGCCCTTGGCGGCGGCGATCGCCGTATTGGTGGCGATCGAAAGCGTTACGGACGACGACATTGCCGGAACGCCGCTAAGGCCGCAGGTTGACCCAGCCTTCGCGCTGCCGGGTGATGATGTGCTCGACGCCGGCACGGACGTAGACCACGTCGGGCGCCATGTCGCTCTTGGCAAGCTTGTTCTTGGCCATCGAGTTTTCGCACGCGTAGATCTTCGCGCCGAGGCTCTTCTGCGCTTCG
>JBDTLY010000051.1:0-12291 GCA_039934535.1 Casimicrobiaceae bacterium
CATGAAGGCGCCCGGCTCGGGCGAGAGCACCCGCAACGACTACCGCAACTTCACCGTTTAGACGTTGCCAACCGGTGTGTGCGGTCAGATGTAGCCGGACCGTCTGCCCAACGTGGAACTTGTCCGGCGAGGGGCGATTAGACGCGATTTGCTTTCTGCTAGCCACGGCGCACCTCCGCCTCGGAATGTCGAATTGCTTCGATGTCTTCGTCGGTAGAGAGCAGGTGCGTAGCTGCGAGCGCCAGGGCGTGGGCGCGTGAGACGAGTGCTCGCGGCACAACGTCATCGTCGTCGATGTATACAGATTCGCAGCGCTCCAGCAGGTCACCGAGCAGCACTTGGATTTGATGCGCCGCCGAATTTGCAAGCTCGACGCGCTCGGTCCCCGACCCGGCGGTGATGATCGGCGCGGTCCCGCGGCTGCACCATTCGACTTCGTGCCCTTCGGACTGGACGTCAGCGGTAAGATTCTCGTCAGCCATGGTGATCTCCTGTTTAGGTCATCTTGGTTAGGCGGCCCGGAGCGCCGTATACGCTCCGGGCTGCCGCTTTTGTGCAGAAAGTAAGCACGGTGAGTACGGGTACACTTACGCAAATGCTCGGAAAGCCGGGGCGAACGCTTGCGATTCAAATTGGAGCACCGCGAACGAAGCAATGCAAGATCAATTGCTTACGCGAACGTCTACGAACCGTCGCGAACGGTCGGGCGGCCCTTTCACGGTGAGTACGGGGGTTCGAATCCCCCTGGGGACGCCAGTAAATCAAGCACTTGCGACGGTTCCGCCAAATAATGGCGGTGTTACCCTCAAAATTGCTACCAAAACCCGCCTTTGGAAATGCGCCCGGCCGGGCGTATTAGCAGCTGCTGGCCGAGTTCATAGCGATGGCTCTGTCCCGGGCTGAAATTCTAAAGCTGCTTGGTCGGCGCAATTTCGACGCGCTTGTCGGCGAATTCGAAGGCGAATCGCTGGAATGTAAGCGCGATCCATATTTACTGTCGAATGAAGAACAACGTCTAGAGCTCGCGAAGGATGTATCCGCCTCGGCGAATGGTGGCGGAGGCCTCCTGCTGATAGGCTTCTCCACGTCAAAAGACGAAACTCACGGCGACGATCGAATCGAAGCCGTGCATGCTGCGACGTAATTGGCGCGTGGGTAGCGTGCATGATCATGATGCAAGACACCGGCGCGTTTACCCTCGCAGTAGCCAATCAGAATGTCGGCTCTGCGACCGTTGTCGAGCACCGTCGTGCAGATAATGATTGGCCGATCGCCGCTCGAACACCTAGGCACGTCGACAGCATCGAAAACTCTTGGAGATGCATCGCGATGGCGTTGTCATCTTTGTAAATCGCGTTGATAGCGAAGGCCTCTGCAATTTCGCTTAACCATTTCCATGCTTTCATCGCGAGTCACAAAGTTGGAAATAGCAGCAGCAGAGCTAGCAGGAAAATGCTCACGGTAGAATCGCTCCCTTGCGGACGAACGCTAAAGGCTAACCGGCGGGCCGCCGCAGGCGGGGCGTCCGTGTTGACCGCCGGGTTAGGCAGCGCGGCGTGTCGCCCACCCAATAGGGCGTTGCGCATGTCATGCCTCCTCGACCCAGCTCACCGCGATCGTGAGATGGTTGCGGCCCTGGCTGTAGCGGTAGCTCAACTCGTCCGAGAAGTTGCGAATCAAAAGCAGCCCGAGGCCACCAGGGGTGGCATCGACGAGGCGTGCCGGGTGCGGTGTTACGGCAACGAACAAGGATGGGTCGAAAGCCACTCCGGCGTCACTGACCGAGAGCTCCGCTGTGCATGCTCCGGGGCCGCGGCGCACGCCGAATTGCAGATGAACAGGCGACGACAGCGCAGTTGGCCCGCCATGTCTGATCACGTTCGCGAGCGCCTCGTCGAGGCAGTGATCGAGGCGCACGACCTGATCGAGTGGAACGTTCTGCGCAAGTGCTGCAGACTCGAGCCAGCCGGATGCGCGTCTCGCGTCCCACATATCCGCCCGAATCGTCAGTGCCGCGGGCGGCTGCGCAGCCGGTAGCGACATTCGGCGCGGCTTACTTCAGGAGCGCCTTTTCGGCGTCCAGTGAGTCCTGAAACGTCGGGATCAGTTGGTCAATGCCGGTCGCTTCGAGCGTCCTGATGATTACTTCGTTCTGGGCGACGTGCAGCACCATATGGCCGCCCCTTGCCTGGACCGCCTTGGCGCCCTTGACAAGTACGCCAATAGCCAAAGACGAGAGAAACCTGACCTCCGAAAGGTAGACAACCACGCCGCCTTTTGCAGATCCCGTGAGTTCGGCGAACTGCGTGGCGACCTGCTCGCTCCCAGCGGTATCGAGGCGTCCGGACAGGACGATGCGGCGCAAGCCGTCATTCACGTCTTCAAATCGGATGGCCATGGCGTCCCCGCGGCAAGAAGGGGAAGGAAAGACTGCGTTGCCATTGTGACAGAAAGCTACAGCGAGGGCGAATGACTGGCATGTGGCCGGATACGGCGCCGTGTCCTGTCCGATTGAGGGCTGCGGCAACCAGCACGTTCGTCGCAGAGTGCCAGCTCCCGAGACGGGACGGCGCAATGAACTTTGGTCTTGAATGCTTCCGATTTTGGCTTGCGCACTGTGAGCGTGACGAGCGGCATGGCGACTCCTTGCGGGCACGACGAGCAATGATAACCGGCGGCCCCCTACTGCCGCCATTTCACGGCAGGTGGCCACGCGCGTCCGTGCGCGCTATTCTATTCGCCATCAAACGGCAACCGTTCCGGCGGCCCGGCATCGCCGCCTTTGAAATGCGAGCGAGGGAGTCTGCAATCATGATAGGTCTGCGTGCGAGACTGCTGTTCCCGCTTGGGGTATTCGTGCTTCTGTGGGGCGCGTACACGCTCGCGGCCGGCGAGGGCGGCCGCGTGACGCCTGCGGTGCTGCTTGGCCTGCTGGCGCTGTTGCTGGGCGTCATGGCGACCAATACGGAGTTCTTCGTCATGCGCCCGCTGCGCCGGCTGCTTCAGGCAGCGCAAGACCTGACCCAGGACCGATACTCCGGCGCGCCGATCAACGCCCCGCCGGGCGCCCTGCGAGAATTGGCCACGGGGATCAATCGGCTGCGGGATCGGATGCAATCCTACGAAACCCGGCTCGCCGACGAGAAGACGCGTCGGCAGGTGCTGGAGCAGAGCGTGCGCGAGCTGGAGGACCGCTATGCCCTTACCGTCGAGCGCGCCAATGACGGCATCTGGGAATGGAATCTCGAGAACGGCGAGGTCGATTACTCGTTGCGGTGGAAAGGGCTGCTCGGATTATCCGATGCGCGCATCGGCCGGATCGAGGACTGGCAGGGCATGCTCCACCCGGAGGAGCGCGCGGACGTCATCTTGTCCCTCGACAACCATCTGGCGGGCCTTACGCAGCATTTCGACAAGGAGTACCGACTGCGCCACGGCGACGGGCATTTTCGGTGGATTCATTCGCGCGGCACCGCGATTCGTCACGCCGCGGGCAAGCCTTATCGCATGGTGGTCATGGACAATGACATCCACGAGCGCAAGACGATCGAGGAGACGTTGATCCAGGCCGCCGAAGGCCTTTCGTCGGTCACGGGCCAGGATTTCTACCATGCCCTGATGAAGAGCCTGTCTTCGATTCTCGGCACTCGCGACAATCTCGTCTGCTACTGCATCGGCGACCCGCCGACGAAGGCGCACACACTGGCGTACTACTCGAACGGAAAATTCTTCGAAAACTTCGAATACGACCTCGCCGGAACCTCCTGCGGCGCCGTAATCGACCGCGGGGAAATCGTGTATGCCCCGACGGGCGTGTGCGACGTCTGGCCGCTCGAAAAGGAGTTCGATCGCGACAGCTACATCGGCGTGCCGATGTTCGATTCCGCCGGAAAGATCATCGGCCACTTCGCATGCATGGATGGCAAGCCGATGAAGCAGGACCTCCCGCATCTCGCGCTGTTCAAGATCTTTTCCGTTCGCGCCGCCGCCGAGGTCGAGCGAATGCTGCTGAAGCAGAAGCTCGACGCGGAATAGTCGAGGCGGGGTCCCTTTCGCCCCGGCACCTCCGCCTCAGGGCGTTGCGGCGCCCTGGGTGGAATTCATGGCGATTTCGGCGCTGAGCGGCAGGTGGAAAGTGAACGTGGTCCCCCGGCCAGGATCGCTTTCGACGCGGATCTCTCCGCCGTGCAGTTCGATGATGTGCCGCGTGATGGCGAGCCCCAATCCCGTGCTTCCGGCGTCGGCGGCATCCCCGCGGTTCACGCGATAGTAGCGGTCGAAGATGCTCGCGACCTCGTCGCCCGGGATGCCGCGTCCGGTGTCGGCCACCCGCACCGCGACCCGCTTCTGGTCCACCGGCAGGACCTCGACGCGGATGGCGCCGCCGGCGGGCGTGTGGCGAATCGCGTTTTCGATGAGATTCTCGAGCACGCTCTCTATCATCCCGATGTCCGCGTGCACCTGCGCATGTTGGTCGGCGAGCACGCTGGCAAGGCGAATTTCGCGCTTGTCGGCGGCGAGCTGGAACTTCTGAACCACATCCTGCACGAGTTCCGCGACGGGAAATGGTTCACGCTTCGGCGTGAGCTCATTCGCTTCGAGCTTGGTCAGGTGAAACAGGTCATTGATCAGCTTCCCCAGGCGCTCGCTGTGCTTGGCCGCGACCTCGAGATAGCTGCGCTCCTCCTCGGCGCGCAACGTCCCGTGCCTTAGCAGCAGCGTCTCGAGATACCCCTGCATCGATGCGAGAGGCGTGCGCAGGTCGTGCGACACGTTGGCAAGCAGCTCCCGCCGTCGCTCGTCGGTTTGCCCGAGCAGGCGCAACTGCTCGGCGATGCGCTCCGACATTTCCTGTACGTTGGCGCCAAGGCGATCGATGTCGTCGCCGTTCGAATTGGCCGACGCGAGGCGAATCGGCTGGGTGAAGCCGCTGTCGCGAAAGCGGTCCACCGCAACCGCGAGCGCGCGCAGCCGTCGGGTCGAGAAAGTCTTGAACACGTCAGCTTCCCTCGCGAAATTTGTAGCCGACGCCCCACACAGTCTCGATGAACTCGGGTGCGTTCGGGTTCTTTTCGATCTTGGTGCGCAGGCGGTTGATATGGGAATTCACCGTGTGCTCGTATCCGCTGTGCGAATAGCCCCAGACGCTGTCGAGCAGTTGCGTCCGGGAAAGGACTCGACCGGGATGGCGCGCGAAGTGCGCGAGCAGGTCGAATTCCTTCGCCGTCAGGTCCACGGATTTGCCGGCCAGGCGCACCGAGCGCTTCTCGAGATTGATCTGCAGGTCGCCGGAATTGAGCACGGCCTTGGCGCTGGTCTGTTCCTTGGACAGGTTGTCGACCCGCCTGAATATGGCCTTTACCCGCGCGGACAGCTCGAGCACGCTGAACGGCTTGGTCAGGTAGTCGTCCGCGCCCATCTCGAGCCCGAGCACGCGATCGAGCTCGCCCGACTTCGAGGTCAGCATCAGGACGGGCGTGTACCGGTCCTGGCTCCGGATACGGCGGCAGATTTCCAGCCCGTCCATTCCCGGCAGCATGAGATCGAGGATGAGCAGGTCGTAGTGCTTCGATTCGGATTCGGCGAGGCCCCTGGCGCCGTCGCTCACGAGCGTCACGTTGCACGCAAGCTCCGTGAGCTGAAGCTTCACGAGCCTGGCAATGTCCTCGTCGTCTTCGATGACCAGTACGTGGCGTGTCATGCGCTCACCCTTCCACGACGAATTTGCACCCGACAATTATTCTAGCCTCATGTCGACGGCAATGCGCGACCGAGGGGAATGCCCGGCGCTTCCGGCCGCCCGGCTGATCGCCACCGCGCGTCGCATTCGTGATCAATTGTTTAGTCGTCCGTGATGTTTTCGTGATACCGGTTTCCGATACTGCTTCTCATGCCGTCCAATTCACCGAGGAGACCGTCATGATGATTCAAGCATCGTATCGCAACCATGTCAGCTACGCTGTCGAGCGCGAGGTTTCGCGTCAGCTCAATGGTGACACGTCCGGCGATTTCCCTGATTGCGGCTTCGACGACGCTGACGCCGAGATCTGCCGGATGATCGAGTTGAGCGGCATGGTCGGACTGGAGTGCGACATCCTCCAGGGCGACTAGTCTTTGCTGCGGCGCTGCGCCCGGCCGCGCGCGCGGCCGGCATGGGCTCAGCACGCAGCGTTGGCCGCCGCCATCGGGCGCGACGGTCTTGCCGGTGTTCTGTGCGACGCGAACCAATTTTCGTCCAGGTACCCCCGGAGACTCAGTCGGGCGCGGTGCAGCATGACCCAGCAATTGGACTCCGAAATCCCCAACTCCGCGCAGATCTCCTCAGTGGTCGATCCTTCGAATTCACGGAGGTAAAAGGCGCGCGCAGTGGCCGCGGGAAGGCGCGCCATGCCCCTTTCGATCGTCTCCCAGAATCGCTTGCGATCCAGCGATTGCTCGGGATTGAGCCACTCGGACGGTGGCGTCACCCAGTTGCCTGCGGAATCGAAAAGGGCGTCGCACGTGTCGTCGTACGAATCCTCTGAGTCCGCCAGTGAGCGAGCGCTGGGCCGGGCGGGATTCCTCGACTCGCCGCGGTGCCAGTCGATGATCTTGTGCTTGAGGATACCCGTCAGCCAGGTCCGCAGCATGGATTCGCCCTTGAACGATGCCTGTCCTTCCACCGCGGCAAGAAACGTCTCCTGCACGAGCTCCTCGGCCGCGCTTGGCACGCGCAATCGCGCAAGTGCATAGCTGTAGAGGTACGACCGGTGGGACGCGAGTGTTTCGGGTGCCCAGAGTGCCAGTCCTTGCATGCTCATCTCCGTTTGCCGCTGACAACTGCATTCTTGCCGGCAAATGTCACGCAATTCTCACGGGCCGTTCACTTGTTTCTAACTTCGATGCGGAAGTGCGCCCCGGCGGCGAAACGTGACCGTGCGGACTGAAAGGTTCTCCGAATCGGCACAGACCAATGCGCATCGAAACGGAATGCCGAACGCGAAAATCCCGCAGTAACGGGCATAAGGCAGGAGGAGCGTCATGAACACATTGAGGAAAATACTGGGCAGGCTGAATGCATGGATCACCGAGTTTCTGAACCGGCCGATCCAGGGATTCGAGCCGTCGGTCGCGTTCTCCGCGGACCAGCTGGGAGCGGTGCTGCAGCCCGGCGACGTGCTGCTGGTCGAGGGCAATCTGCGCATCAGCTCGGTCATCAAGTACATCACCCAGTCGACGTGGTCGCACGTCGCGCTCTATGTCGGGCCGCAGCCCGGCGCGCGGGGAGACGACCCACCGGTCCTGGTCGAGGCGGAGCTGGCCGGCGGGGTCGTCCTGTCCCCGCTTTCCAAATACATGAACTTCCATACCCGCATCTGCCGGCCGATCGGACTGCACCCGGAGGATCGCGAACGCGTGGTTTCGCATGCCCTCGGCCGGCTGGGCGATGGCTATGATTTCAAGAATGTCATCGACCTCGCGCGCGAGCGGCTTTCGCCGGCGTCGGTCGCGGCAGCCGTCAAACGCGGATTGCGGGCGCTCGGGAGCGGCGAGGCGAAACGGGCGATCTGCTCGACGCTGATCGCACAGGCATTTCACACCGTGCAGTTCCCGATCCTGGCCACGCGCAGACTGCTTCCTTGCGGCGAGCTGCAGCCGGATTGTGGCGACGATCATGTCGAGGAGGCCTGGGAGGCTCGGCACTTCAGTCGCTTCACGCCGCGGGATTTCGATGTTTCGCCGTACTTCTCCGTCGTAAAACCGCTCCCGGTCGAGGATTTCGATTATCGGCGGCTGCGGTGGGCTCATTGACCGCGCCATTGGCATGAAATCCCCGCTCGACATCGTCCGCAGCCGCTATCCGAATGCGATCAGCACCAGCGACACGGTGGACGCATTTCTCGACCTGGTGGGACATCGCCTGGGCATCGAGCCGCGCAAGATCATGCTGGCGGACAGCATCTGCAGCGACGATCTCAACATCATCGAATACCCGAAGCGCGCGTATGAAATGCTCGGACCCTTCAAGCTGGGAGGGCTCGACGGCTTTCCGTTCGCCGGATTGACCGGGATGGGCGCCTTCGCGCACCACGTGCCGGTGGACGGCGCGGTGTTTGTGTTCCACGGGCCGCACATCGGTGTTTCGAAGGAGGGCGATACCGGGCGGATCCTGCGGCCCGGTCAGGCGCGACATTCGCCGTGCTGCGGCGCAATTCGCGCGGCGATCGACAAGATGGCGAACGACGGGATCGTGCCAGGCGAGATCACCGATCTCGACTACCAGCAGAACACGATCGAGCAGATCCTGCTCCCGCACCGTGATCGTATCGCCCGCGCGCGCTGTGCCGTGGCTGAATCCACCGAAGTGATGTACGCCGCGGTCGAGGAAAGGATCGACGTCCTCGTTTCACGCACGAAATATCCGTGCCGATACCTCGTCATCATGGGCGGCGTGCTGATCAATTCCGACTATGACGTGGGATCGTTCTGCTCGCTGCGCCGGCTGATCTGCGTCGACATGGAAACAGGACGGCGAGTCGATTGGCTGGACGAGTTCCTGGATACGGCGGCGCGCCAGGTGGCCAGTTAGGGAGAATCGTGGAGTTCGTGGCTGCGGGTGAAGCGCAGATGCGTGATATCGGTCGGGAAGAACATGCGCCAGGTCCATTCGACGAAGATCCGCAACTTGCGCCCGAGCGTCGGCATTTGCGAAAGATAGTAGGCACGCCAGAGGAGCCAGGCGGGCAGTCCGGTCAGCGGGATCCCGAACAGGTCGGCGACGCCTTTCATGTGCCCGATCGCGGCCATCGAGCCGCGAGCCTTGTAGTCGAACGCGCGTGTCGGTTGGCCTTTGAGCACGGCCAGGAGGCTGCTCGCGGCATGGCGCGCTTCGCGCACCGCGAACTGCGCCGTTGGCGGCGCGAATTTGCCGTCGTGCGCGTTTGGAGCCAGCGCGCAGTCGCCGACGGCCCACAATCCGGGTGTGTCGCGAACGGAGAGGTCCGGATTCACGACGATGCGGCCGCGCTCGACCGGCACCATCATCCGCTCGACCAGTGCATTCGGGCGGGTTCCGATCGTGCAGATGACCGTCGACGTTGCGACGCGCGTTCCGCCGCTCACGATGACCGCCTTGTCGCAGACGAAAGTTGCGCGGATCCCCACGCGAACGTCGACGCCACGCCCGGCAAGCGACCGGTGCGCGGCGAGGCCGAGACGCTCGGACAGTTCCGGCAGCAGGCGCGGGCCGTCGTGGAGCAGCGTCACCTTGAGTTCATCTGCCGCGACCCGGGGATAGTAGCGGCGAATGCTGCGCAGGCAGTCGATCAACTCGCCCGCGGTCTCGACGCCCGAAAAGCCGCCGCCGATGATGACGAAGTGGCCGAGTTGCCGCCGCAGAGCGGGATCGCTTTCCAGCTCGATCTGCGCGACGCGGCGCAGCACCATGTTGCGGATGTGCATCGCGTCGCCAACGGTCTTCAGCGGCAGCGCGTGCTGCTCGAGGCCCGGAATGAGGTCCAGCCGCGCCCGGTTTCCCAGCGCCAGCACTAGATGCTCATAGGGGAAGGTGATGTCCCCCGCCAGCGTCGATGCCGTAAGAAGCCTGCGTCTCGCGTCAACGTGGTTCACGCGGCCCATCACGAAGCGCGCGTGCGTGATCATTTCGCGTATTGGCGCGACGACCTGCTCTGGAAAGATCGAGGCGCCCACCGCTTCAGGCAGCATCGGATTGAACGTCGTGTGGCTTTCCTCGCTGATGAGCAGCAATCGGCAACCGTTCGGCAGCTTGCCGTCGAGCTTGCGCATGAGCGCTGTTCCGGCAAATCCGCCGCCGGCGATGATGATGTGTTTTTCCGCAATCATGGCGAGCTGCCTCCTTGGCCCTGTCCGCGCTTGGTCGAAAAACGTCGCGCGCGCTTACGTCTCGTCGTTGGCAGTAAGGAATTCGGCCTGGCGGTTGACTATCACAGCGATCGGGGCCGTCACGCTCCCACGAACTGCGAGCGCCCGCGGCAATGCGCGCGAGCGCCCCCAGGATCGGATTCGGCGTGACCGTGCCCCCGACCTTATACCAACGAACCCGGGAGTCTTCCATGTTCAAGGGAAAGACCGCGCTGGTCACAGGATCGACCAGCGGCATCGGCCTCGGCATTGCCACCGCATTTGCCGAACAGGGCGCGAATGTGATCCTGAATGGCTTCGGCGATGCCGCCGCAATCGAGATGCTTCGCGCGAAACTGGCCGCCGACCACGGCGTGACGGTCCGCTACGACGGCGCCGACCTTTCGCAACAGGCGCCGATCGAGGCGATGATGGGCAAGGCACTCGCCGAATTCGGCGCGATCGACATCCTCGTCAACAACGCCGGCATCCAGCACGTGGCGCCGATCGATGAATTCCCGGTCGACAAATGGAACCTGATCCTGGCCCTCAACCTGACGGCGTCATTTCACACGATCAGGCTGGCGCTTCCGGCGATGAAGGCGAAGAAGGCAGGGCGGATCATCAACATCGCTTCAGCGCACGCGCTCGTGGCAAGTCCGTTCAAGTCGGCCTACGTCTCGGCCAAGCACGGAATCGCCGGTCTTACCAAGACTGTTGCGCTCGAAGTCGCGGCACAGGGCATCACGATGAACGCGATCTGTCCCGGCTATGTTTGGACGCCGCTGGTCGAAAAGCAGATTCCCGACACCGCCAAGGCACGCGGCCTCACCGAGCAGCAAGTCATCAACGACGTCTTGCTTCACGCGCAGCCGACCAAGAAATTCGTGCAGGTAAGCGAAGTAGCGGCCCTCGCTGCGTTCCTCGCGAGCGACGCCGCCGCGTCGATCACCGGCACGATCATCCCTATCGACGGCGGCTGGACCGCGCAGTAGCCGGAACCCATTTTCCCCCCCGAGGACATCATGGCAGCAACGAAAAGAGTCAGGCGCGGACCCCACGCCGGCAATGGCGCGCCAGCTACGAACCGGCATCCGGGATTTCCCGGGCAGATCGTGCTGGTGTTCCAAGGCGGCGGCGCGCTTGGCGCCTACCAGGTCGGCGTTTACGAGGCCATGCACGAAGCGGGCGTCGAACCGGACTGGGTGATCGGAACGTCGATCGGCGCGATCAACGCGGCATTGATCGCCGGCAATTCGCCGGCAAACAGGATCAAGCGACTGCGGGAATTCTGGGCGCGGGTCGAACAGGGCTCAGGCACCGACCTGCTCAGCTACTTCACGGGCCTATCCAATGCGTCGGCGAACCTCACGACGATGTTCAAGGGCATTCCCGCTTTCTTTACCCCGAATCCGCTGGCCTGGATGAGCTCGCATTCGCAGCTCGGCGTGGACAGCGCTGCGTATTACACGGTCGCGCCGCTCAAGGAGACGCTGACCGATCTGATCGACCTCGACCATCTCGATGCCCGCAAAGTCCGGCTTACGGTCGGGGCGGTGAATGTCCGCACCGGTGAGATGCGCTATTTCGACAGCCGCGACGAAGCGGTTTGCATCGACCATGTCCTCGCCTCCGGCGCGCTTCCGCCGGCGTTCCCTGCTGTTGTCATCGAGGGAGATCCCTACTGGGACGGCGGCATCTATTCGAACACGCCGATCGAAGCGGTGCTCGACGACAAGCCGCGCCAGGACTCCGTGATCTTCGCCGTGCAGATGTGGAATCCCGAAGGCCCGGATCCCGTCTCGCTGTGGGAAGTGATGGGACGGCAGAAAGACATCCAGTTCGCGAGCCGCGCAAAGAGCCACATCGCCCGTCAGAAGCAGATCCATCACCTGCGCCACATCATTAGAGAAATCGCGAAGCACGTTCCGGAAAGGAATCGCGAGTCCACCATGGTCAAGGAGCTGGCCTCGTGGGGATGCAACACGACGATGCACGTTGCGCGCCTGATCGCGCCCAAGATCGACGGCGAAGATCACACCAAGGACATCGATTTCACGCCCGACGGCATACGCGCCCGCTGGCAGGCAGGTTATGCCGATACCAAGGCAATGCTCGAGCGGGCGCCGTGGAATAAACCTGTAGACCCGATCGACGGCGTGGTGATCCACGATCCGGTGACGCACCGGGTCCCGCCCCTCGCGCGCGGTGTCGACGGCTTCGCCGGCAGAACAAAGTAACGCAGGGAAGATGCGATGGACATCGTCCTGACAAGTCTCACGTTCCTGATCGCGGCGCTTTGCGCCGGCACGATGGGCTTCGCCATTCAGCGCGGAGGGACATGCACCGTGGCCGCCGTCGACGAAGTCGTGGGCAAGCGGGGCTTCAACCGGCTCACCGCGCTGGTGGAAGCGTCCATTTGGGTCGGCG